>NZ_JBNATX010000048.1:0-9739 GCF_049701115.1 Caldanaerobacter sp.
GAAGGCGGGGCGAGCGAAGCGAGCGGCCACCTGAGCCGTATGGCGAATTGGCCGGCACCCCGCCGGAGCTCGAAAAGTGAGCCTTAGTTTAGGCGCTTTGCAACTTACAAGCATTAACACAAAATGCCACTTAAATAAGAAGAACTTTGTCAACAGTTTTAAGGCAGGCTTTTTAGCCTGCCTTAAAATTATGGTATCAAAACCTCATCTTTATAAGGGTCATATACGTAGTATAAAAAACCTTCTTTTAGAGAAATTTGAAATACAAGTTTGTCTTGCTGCCAGAATTGAGGTGATATTTCCTCTATTTTTGTATCCTTAAATTTCAATCTTAGGTCTTCTTTTTTCCCTGTTTTGAGATTGTACACATAAACATTTGATTCTTCGGATATATCGTTATAAGCGAGTACAGCAAGGTATTTTCCGCTAGAATCTACTTTGATATCTGGTATAACTGTATTTTTAAGAGAATCTATTAGTTTAAATTCTTTTTTAGACATGTCATAACTTATTATCCAGGTTTGAGACCTATCAACAGTTTGTATTGTAAATAATACCGTGTTAGTTTGCGGACTATAAGTCAAAGTAGTGGCGTGGGTGTTAAGAGTATCTGACAAAATTTCTTTTGGGATTTCTCCTTTGTCAAAGAGCTTTGTTTCAACATTATTTTCTGTTTTATAAAAAGTTCCATTTTTTTCAATAAACTCCACAGTTCCTAAATCTTTTATGCTGTCAATTATATAGCCATTGCTATCAGGAGACAAATAGTAACGTGATTTATTCACAGAGCAATATCCGTTCATAATATATCCATAGGTCAAGGAAGCATCTACATAAGGTGTACTGCCTTCTGTGCCAGAATCCAATATTTCATAGGCTACAGGATGAGGGTTTGATACCGTCATTATTGGAGGAGGATTTTTCATCAGTACCCTTGCAAAATCTTCATCTCTTACTATTATTGCTTGCAAGAATTTCTTTACTACTTCTTCGGGAGATAATGTTTGTGTACCCAATTCTATTTTCATAAGCTGCATTATATTGCCTCTTATATCTTCGTTCAGGTTTTTCAGCACAAAAATGCTTTTTGAATCACTGCTCCACACGGGCCAGTAATAAGAGTATAAAGTAGTTGTTATATAGTTTTTAATTTCTTTTTCGGATATTTCTGGTGGTAGACTCTTTGGTACGTTTAATGTCACTTGTTTTTTGGTCGCTAAAGAAGAGGCATCTGCTATCCATATATTGTTCATATTTACACTAAATTCTATATCACCCATTTTTTCTTTTTTAAGTTCATTTTTTTCATAAGCTATATAATAGCCGTTTGGAGATACAGAGGGTCTTTTGCCTTCGTCAATTATTTTTTCACTGCCGTCTTTCAAGTTTTTATAGATTATCTTATTATCCCTTTCAAAGACTATAGCATCAGCATTTTTTACAAAAGAACCACAGCACCCGTCTGCCAGTTTGGTAATTTTTAAGTTTTTTAAATCTACAGTGTTGATATTGCTTTCTTTTACTTCAAAGCCGTGAGTCTCTCTTGGAACAATTACTTGTTCAGTGTAGATTATTTTATTTCCATCGGGTGAAAAAGTTGCGTCACTATAATAGGTATCTGAATCCTTGCTTTCAATTATTTTATTTTCTTTTCCATCATTTAAATCTTTTATATAAATCGCATTTTTACCGGCAGATGTGGTTGTTATAAATACTAATTTTGTTCCGTCTGGTGAAACAGCAACTTCGCCGGCAGGCTTATCAATTATTTTTTCAAAGCCTTTACTGTCATATCTATAAATTCCCTTTTCATGTAAAGGGACATATATAGTTCCGTTGTATTCTGCGATTTTGCCAGCATTTATTTTTCCTAAACTTATGAAAGAAATTTGATTTAAAATCTTTAATTCTTCTGCATTTACTTTTGTTATGAGATTGTCTTGCAGGTGTTTGATGCCGAAAGAAAAGACCATTAGAAGTACTGCTGCAGTTGCCGCGATTACTACACCCATCCTTTTCCATTTATTTCTTTTAAATCTTTTTTTAAGAGATTCTTTAAGCTGGTAATTTACAGGGATTAGTTCTTTTAGCCTGTTGAGATTTTCCTCTATTCTCTTTTCGTCCATTTTCATCCCTCCAGACATTTTATTACAAGATTTTTTAATTTTTGAATAATTCTAAAAGCCTTCATTTTTACTGCATCTTCAGTTTTTTCTACTATTTGTGATATTTCTCTATGAGTCATTCCGCCAAAGTATTTTAAATTTATAATTTCAATTTCTTCTTTAGGGAGAGAATAAATTGACTTTTTAAGACAATTTAATTCTACTTCCTTTTCAAGTTTGTCTTCAAATACATCGGGATAAGAATGCTCCATAATGAGTTCTTCTGATAGTAGGTTTTTTTTCATTCTATAATAGTCTGTTATAGTATTTCGGGCTATAGAAAAAATCCATGCCTTTGGGTTTGATTTTACTGTATTATACTTTTCAAAAGCTTTTTGAAAAATTTCGCTCACAATATCATCTGCATCCCATTTATTACCAATTTTGAAGTATACATATCGGTACATATCGTCAAAGTGTTTCTCATAAAATTCAATAAAACTTTCTGGCACAAATTTGGCCTCCCTTCCTTCCCTTTATTGACTCCTCCATCTTTATAGACGAGAATATACACAAAGAGTAACAATACTCTTGCATTTATTTCAGTTTTATAATAAAATAATGTACAAATCAATAAAAAATGCGATGAAGCGGAGCAGTAGGCAACGAGGGCTTTCAGAGAGCCGTTGGTAAGTGCGAAACGGTAGTTCCTGTTGCTGAAACTCGCCGCAGAGCAGGCGCACTGAAGTGAGAGTAGGTGCGCACGGTCTTCCGCCGTTATAGGGTTGAGGGGGCGCTTTTGCGCCAAAAAGAGTGGTACCGCGGAAGAGGTGGGTCTTTCGTCTCTTTGAGATGAAAGGCTTTTTTTAATGGAAGAATTAAAAAAAATAGAGGTGGAGGATATGGCGTATTCAGTAGATATTGACAGGAAATGGCAAAAAATTTGGGAAGAAACGAAACTCTATAAGTTTAATCCCGAAAATGTAGACAGAAAGCTTTACTGCTTGGAGATGTTTCCTTATCCTTCAGGAGCAAAGCTTCACGTGGGGCACTGGTATAATTATGGACCTACCGATTCATGGGCGAGAATGAAAAGGATGCAAGGTTGGGAAGTATTCCACCCTATGGGCTTTGATGCTTTTGGGCTTCCTGCTGAAAATTATGCCATAAAGACAGGCATACATCCTTATGACTCGACAATGGAAAACATAAGGACTATGGAAAGACAACTCAGAGAAATGGGAGTGACATTTGACTGGGACTATGAAGTTATAACCTGCTTGCCAGAATATTACAAATGGACCCAATGGATTTTTTTAAAGCTTTATGAAGCAGGACTTGCCTACAGGAAAAAAGCACCCGTAAACTGGTGCCCGAGCTGTCAAACTGTTCTCGCGAATGAGCAGGTAATTGATGGAAAATGTGAAAGGTGCGGAACTGAAGTTACAAAGAAGGAACTTACTCAGTGGTTTTTCAAGATAACTGCCTATGCGGAAGAACTTTTAGAAAAATTAGATGACCTTGATTGGCCTGAAAAAACTAAAATGATGCAGAGGAACTGGATTGGTAAATCTGAGGGTGCTGAGATAGAATTTAAAGTTGATGGTAAAGATTTGTCTTTTAAAGTCTTTACTACAAGGGCAGATACGCTGTTTGGTGCAACCTATGCGGTATTAGCTCCCGAGCACGAATTGGTAGATTTGATTACTACAGAGGAGTATAGAGATGCTGTTGAAGAATACAAGGAGTATGCCAAAAAGCAGAGTGAGATTGAGAGGCTTTCAACAGAAAAAGAAAAAACGGGAGTATTTACAGGAGCATATGCCATTCATCCATTGACAGGTGAAAAACTTCCCATTTGGATAGCTGATTATGTGCTGGTAACTTACGGTACTGGATGTGTTATGGGAGTTCCTGGCCACGATGAGAGAGATTATGAATTTGCTACTAAATACAATCTGCCTATAAAGAGGGTTATAAAAGGAGTTGGAGATGTAGACGACAGTCTGCCTTTTGTGGAATATGGGATTTTAGTAAATAGTGGAGAATTTGATGGGATGACATCTGAGGAAGCGAGAATAAAAATAGTCGAAAAATTGAAAGCAGAAGGAAAAGCAGAGTTTAAGGTAAATTACAGGATGAGAGACTGGCTTGTATCCAGACAGAGGTACTGGGGAGCTCCCATTCCTATAATCCACTGCGAACGCTGCGGAATAGTGCCTGTGCCAGAAGAGGACTTACCTGTACTTTTACCTTATGACGTTGAATTTGAGCCAACGGGAGAATCACCTCTTAAAAAGCATGCAGGCTTTATGAATGTTACATGTCCAAAGTGTGGAGGTCCTGCTTTAAGAGATCCTGATACTCTTGATACTTTTGTCGATTCTTCTTGGTATTATTTAAGATACCCTGATAATAAAAACGATAAAGAGCCTTTTAATAAAGAGTGGATAAATAAAATGCTCCCTGTAGATAAGTATGTAGGTGGGGCAGAGCATGCCACTATGCACCTTTTATACTCTAGATTCATAACAAAGGTTTTGAGAGACTTAGGGTATCTCGATTTTGATGAACCTTTCCTGTCACTGGTACACCAGGGCACGATTTTAGGGCCGGACGGACATAGGATGAGCAAATCGAGAGGGAATGTTATTTCGCCGGATGACTATATTAAGCAGTACGGTTCAGATGTATTTAGGCTGTATCTCATGTTTGGCTTTTCTTACTCAGAGGGTGGGCCATGGAGCGATGAAGGAATAAGAGCTATTGCTAGATTTGTTAACAGGGTAGAGAGGTTTATAGAAAAATTTATTGAGACCAGGGCAAATCCGGGCAAGACAAAAGAAGAAATAGAAGACCCGGAAAAAGAATTGAACTATGTGAGACACTACACTATAAAACATGTGACATTGGATGCTGATAAATTTGAATTCAACACTGCTATAGCTAGAATAATGGAACTTGTGAATGCTTTGTACAAATATGAAAATGAGGTTGAAGTAAAGAACATGAAATTTTATGAAGATGTGGTAAAGGATTTTGTGAAGGTTTTAGCTCCGTTTGCGCCTCATTTCTCTGAAGAGATGTGGGAAAGACTGGGTTATGAATACTCTGTTTTCAATCAGAAGTGGCCTGAATGGGATGAAAATGCCCTTGAAAGAGAGATGATAGAAATAGCCCTTCAGGTAAATGGGAAGGTTAGAAGCAAGGTTCAGGTTCCTTCAAATGCAACGGAGGAAGAGTTGAGGCAGATTGCCCTTTCTGATGAGAGGGTGAAGTCTTACCTTGATGGCAAAGAAATAAAGAAAGTGATAATTGTAAAAAATAGACTTGTGAATATTGTGGTAAACTAAGGCAGGGCTTGCCCCTGCTTTAATTTTTGTGGTATAATATACTTGCAAATGTTTGATAAACAAATAATTGTTTAGGAGTGTGTTAATGTGGCATTAACGCAAAGAGAAAAAGATATATTAAGACTCATAAAGAAAAATCCCATGATCTCGCAAGAAGAACTGGCAAAGATGCTGGGAATAAGCCGCTCAGCTGTAGCAGGGCACATAGCCAACCTCATGAAAAAAGGATTTATATTAGGTAGGGGCTATGTGGTAAGAGATTTAAAAGGAGTTACTGTAATCGGAGGTGCGAATATAGATATAAAAGGCAAACCCTACAAAGAGTTAAAGCAGCACACGTCAAATCCAGGTTATATAAACATAGCACCCGGAGGAGTAGGAAGAAATATCGCCCATAATCTTGCACAGCTCAATGTTCCTGTTACTTTTTTAAGTGTTGTAGGTAATGACGATGAGGGGAGGAGGCTTTTAGAGGAGACAAGGCAGGCAGGAGTTAATGTAGAAGAAGTGGTGATTTCAACGACGAGACGGACAGGCATATATCTTGCTATTTTAAATGCTATTGGGGATATGGATATAGCTCTTTCGGGTATGGACATTTTGGAGGAATTAAACATACAGTATCTTGAGTCCAAGACAGAAGTCATAAAAAACAGTGAGATTGTAGTTTTTGATGCCAATATTCCTGAAGAGAGCATAATATATGTGACTGAGTTATGTTATAACAATAATATCCCTGTTGTAGTGGAACCTGTCTCAATAGATAAGGCTCAAAAGCTAAAAGGCGTGTTAGACAAAATCGACTACATCACACCAAATAAAGAAGAGTTGGAATCTATTACAGGGATGAGCGTAGCAAATGACGAGGATATGAAAAAAGCGGTTAAATTTTTAAGACAAAAGGGAGTAAAAAATGTTATAGTGACATTAGGAGAAAGAGGTGTCTACGTTTCTTCAGAGGAATTAGAAAAGTTTATTGAGCCTTATAAAACTGATATTGTGGATGCTACTGGTGCTGGGGATGCACTGACAGCGGGACTGGTTTACGGTATTTTCAATGGATATTCGCTTGAGATTTCAATAAAAATGGGGCTTGCTGCAGCTTCTCTGACTATTTCTTCGCCTTATACGGTTAACCCGTTTTTAAATGAAAATCAATTAAAAAATATGGTAAAGGAGATTTGAAAAAATGCATAGATTTATTGATTTATCAGAAGAAGTTGATAAGGCTTTAAAAGAGGGGAAGCCTATAGTGGCTTTAGAATCAACTATAATATCTCACGGAATGCCTTATCCAGAAAATATTGAAACAGCTAAGGCTGTAGAAGAGATTGTGAGAAAAAATGGTGCTATTCCTGCAACAATTGCTATTATAAATGGGAAGATAAAAATAGGATTAAACGAAAAAGAATTGGAGTTTATGGGTACATCTAAAGAAATATTAAAGGCCAGCAGAAGAGATTTGCCTGTGATCTTAGCAAAAGGATTAAACGCCGCTACTACTGTTTCTGCCACGATGATTTGTGCAAACCTTGCAGGTATAAAGGTATTTGTGACAGGAGGAATAGGAGGTGTGCACAGAGGAGCAGAGGAAACTTTTGATGTATCTGCCGATTTACAAGAACTGGCAAATACAGATGTAGCGGTTGTATGTGCAGGGGCGAAAGCTATACTTGATTTACCCCGCACTTTAGAATATCTTGAAACTTTTGGTGTTCCTGTAATCGGATTTAAAACAGAAGAATTTCCTGCTTTTTATACAAGAGAAAGCGGACTCAAAGTGGATTACATGGTGGAAGATGAGGTAGAAGCTGCAAGGGTGATAAAAACTAAATGGGATTTGGGGCTTAAAGGAGGGATTTTAATAGCTAATCCCATTCCTGAAGAATATGCCCTAGACAGAGCTTATATTGAAAAAGCCATAGAAGAAGCCATTTTTGAAGCAGATAGGCTAGGAATAAGAGGCAAAGCTCTTACGCCATTTTTGTTAGAAAAGATAAAGGACCTGACAGGGGGCAAAAGTTTAAAAGCAAATATTGAACTTGTTAAGAATAATGCGAGAGTTGGGGCAAAAATTGCTGTGCAATTGAATAAACTGTATAAAGAGGCGTAAAACGCCTCTTTATACTTTATTGCCTTTTTTCTCTGTCATGAACTTCATCAATTATTTCCTGACGCATGTTCTGTATGCTTATAAGCCTGTTTCTATTTTTTTCTTTTATTCTCTCTATTTCTTCAGGTGAAAGCTCTTCTGCGTGTAGCTTTAGGTAATCTTCTGCTTCTCTATAATTTTCTATTGTATTGTGTATCATTTCTTGAAGCTTTTCAACGTTATCTGACCTATCATCGGGTTTAGGTTTTTTTGTGTATTTTTCTTCCCTTGCCATAAATATCACTCCTGTATATTTGTCTTTTCATATTTATTTTGTTCAGCAAAGGGCCAATTATGTGTTATAAAACAGATGAAATATTGAAGAAACTTTGGAATACAGTTATAATATTATAGTATGATTTAAAACTTCAAATCTGTTATAATATTAAAAACTTGGGGTGAAAAGCATGGCTCTTTACACGCTTACAATCGCACTAATATTTTTATACATTTTTGTAACAGGCTTTCATGATGAAGGGAATTTAATAGCTACTATCATATGTTCAAGGTCTATAGAAGCCAAAAAAGCTCTGATAATAGCTTCTATTGCTCAGTTTTTAGGACCACTTGTTATGGCAACTGCTGTAAGTACCACTATTGCTAAAGATGTAATAAAATACAATTATATCATGGAAAGTGGAGATAAGATCGTTTTATTAATACTTTGCGGTATATTGGGAGCGACTTTGTGGAATTTTATCACATGGTACTACGCCATTCCATCCAGTTCTTCTCATGCTATGATTGGAGGAATGCTTGGACCTTTTGTGATGGAATATGGTTTTCTTTCAGTGAATCTTTATGGGATAATGACGAAAGTGATAATACCTTTATTTTTTTCTCCTGTAATAGGATTTGGTGCAGGGTATGTTATTTCATTGTTTTTTTGGAGATTATTAAAGAATGCTCAGCCTTCTGTAAACGAGCTTCTTAAGAAAATGCAGTATGGCACAATGTTTTTGCTTAATGTGGTACAGAGCGCAAATGATGCACAAAAAGGCATGGGATTAATTGTAATTTTAATGATGTCAAAAGGATTTACGTCCAACTTTGGAGTTCCTTTTTTTGTAAAATATTTGGCGGCTTTTATGATATCTTTTGGCCTTTTATTTGGGGGATTTAGAATGATACAAAGTGTAGGAGGAAGGATGTACAGAGTAAGACCTATCCATTCCTTTAATGCTCAGCTTTCTTCCCTATTGGTAGTAACTGCAGCTACTTTATTTGGGGCGCCTATTAGCGGCACACAGCTTGTAAACTCTTCAATTTTAGGTGTTGGGGCAAGAGAAAGACCTAGTGCGGTTAGATGGCAGTTTGCGAAAGCGATATTTGCTGCATGGTTTACTACGATTCCCATTTCTTTTTCGTTTTCATCTATAATCTATATAATAATTGCTAGACTATTCTGAGAGGTGATGAGAATGAATGTATTTAAATGGCTTTTTACTGAAAGTGTCGACTTTTACAAACTATTACAAGAGCAGTCTAAGCTTACACTGCAGGGAGTAACTGCTTTAGAGAGATATATGCTGACAGGAAATGAAGAGGATGGCAAAGAAGTTACAAGGCTTGAAAAGCTGGCGGACAGGAAAAGAGAAGAACTTATAAAAGAGCTTGACAGAACCTTTATAACTCCTTTTGACAGAGAAGATATTTTTAACCTTTCTAAAGCCATTGACGATATACTAGATTATTCAGATAGTACAGTCGATGAGATGGAAATATATGAGCTTGAACCCACGCCAGAGTTGAGAGAGATTGTGGAAGTCATACGAATCAGCACGGAACTCATACATGAATCTGTCTGCAATTTAAATAAAGACAGAAAAGAAGGGATGAGGCAAGCACTACAGGCAAAGAAATACGAAAACAGAGTAGAAAATCTTTACAGAAAGAATTTAGCAAAGCTTTTTGAGGGGGAGGATATAAAATACATCTTAAAGATGCGAGAAATCTTTAGGCACCTGAGCAATTGTGCTGACAGAATAGATTTAGCAGGCGATATACTTGGCCATATTTATGTGAAGATGATTTAAGGGCAATATGCCCTTTCAGACTGTTGACAAAGTTTAAAAAGTGGCATTTTGTGTGTAAATGCGACTTGTTGTCAAAGCGATAACTAAACTTGG
>NZ_JBNATX010000049.1:0-9424 GCF_049701115.1 Caldanaerobacter sp.
GCTTCGCTCGCCCCGCCTTCGCTCCTCAAGTTCGCCAAGTTTAGTTACCGCTTTGACAACAAGTCGCATTTACACACAAAATGCCACTTCTTTATTTTGTCAACAGTCTGGGACTGACTTTTGTCGGGCTTTTTTAATTGATTTAAACACAAAAAAAGAATATAATCAAATTATAGAATAGAATAGTACTCTTTAAAGAGGTGTAAAAATGTTACAGGATGAAATAAAGGAGTTTAGAGAGACACTTCATGAGGCCTTAAAAGATCCTGAGAAATTTTCTCAGTTTTTAAAAGAGATAATAGAAAGACAAAAAGAGATGATTGAAATAATAGGTCTTTTGGAGGCCTATAATGAAGCTACTTATCTTAATTATGTCCTTCTCAAAAAAAGAGATGTGGTAAAAGCGCTTATTTATGTGGATGGAAAAGTTAAGAGCATTTTGGACGTAGTGAACAACGTAATAAATGGGCTTTTTGAATATAAGAAGGCGGAAGATAAAATTAAAAAAAATATAGAAAATACTCTAAGAGATTACAAAGAATATCTTGAAGATGCCAATGAGGTTCTTCATGGATATTATATAGAATCAAAGTATGTAAATGAAGTAATAAGCGACAAATTAAGAGATTCTTTTAGTGCGGAAGTCATAGATGAGGAATTTTTCTATGAGAGTGTGTTTAATTTTGTAAATGAAGTGGAAGAAGAGAAAGAGGAGAGGATAAAAGAAATTTTGACATCTTTGCCTTTTGCAATGTCTAGAAAGCGGTTTTATGATTATCTTCAGAAAGCATTAAAGAGAGAATATGCTAATTATGAAATTTTTCTGGCAAGCTTGATAAATATTGAGGAAAATTTCTACGGTAAACTTGTAGATGGATACGGAGAAATATTTCCTTCTATTGCTCAGAAGATAGAGAGACTTCAGGCTCTGGATGTTAAGTCTTTTTCCGAAGAAGAGGCTGGAGTGTATTTCGATGAAAGTTCTGATCTTCTTAAAGTTATACATTTGTTAAAAGAGTTAATATTCTCTCTTTTGAGGTTGATAAACAGGCTTTTAATAGTTTTTTCGAGAGAAGAAGATATTGAAAAGTTGATTAAAAAAGAGCCCTTTATAAACAAATATGTGGAGTTTTATGGGAAGCTTTTAAATAATGATGTAAAAAATAGCAGAGAAATTGAAAAAAACGTAAAAAAATGTGATAGTGTAATTTCTAACTGGTATTTTGAACTTTACAGATATAATTCCCTTTTGAGTGAAATGGAGTCAGAAGAATCTAAACTTATTGAAGTGGTTGACGAAAGCATAATAGAAAGGGTTGAAATACTAGCAGAGTATGAAAATCTGCTCAATGATGCTTCAGAAATAGTTATAGAAGCGGATAGATTTGGAGAAGACCCTGTTGATGATTTGGTTATAAAAACTGAAATAAAAAATGTTATTGACTTTATTGAAAATCTTTCTAAAAAAATGACAAATGAATATAGGAAGGTAAGACTTAAAAGATTGATGGGAATAGTTCCGTTGCCGGTGGAATTTGAGAAGGAGTTTCTTTACTATGTGAGAAATGCATTAGAGCTTAATAATTCTTACAACAGGAAACTTTCTTATATGCATACTATCAAGAAAAAGATGGACCTTTACAGGGAGCTTAAAAAGCAGAAAGATTTTTATGAAGGCTTAATGAAAAATTCAAAGGATGTAATCTGATATGGTTAAAAGAGTATTAGTATGGATTGAAGCCTTTATAATGACTTTTTCATTGATTTTATGGTTGTTTTTGTTTAATCTAGAAAAAGTGGCTTTTGATTTAAACTTCTATAAAATGGAATATCAAAAGAATCAAGTCTCCTCTGTTACAAAGATAGGGGTTGACGAGCTTATGAATATAACAGAGAGAATGCACCAGTACTTAAAGGGACAAAAAGAGGATATGGACATTTTTGCAAACATCGAAGGAGATGCTAAAAAAGTTTTTAATGAAAAAGAACTTAACCATATGAAAGATGTAAAACAGCTGTTTGTTTTGGAAGAATGGGTAAAGAAAATCTCCATTACAATTTTTTTTGTTTTATTTGGTATTTTAGTATGGAAAACTTCTTTTTCAAAGACTCTTTCTCTTCTTCTAAAGAGTATCGTTTTTATGCTAGGAGCTCTTTTGATATTTGGTCTGTTTATAGCGCTGGACTTTGAAAAGTGGTTTACACTTTTTCACCTTGCTTTTTTTGACAATGACCTTTGGATTCTCGATGTAGAAAAAGATCGGCTCATCCAGATGTTTCCACAGGAATTTTTCCAAGATGCTGTTTACATAATCTTTAGAAACACGTTTATAGGTATTTTACTCATAATAGTTGGAACCTTTAGTATTTCGAAGTTTTTAAAGGAGCCATCATAAGGGCTCCTTTTTAAACGCACAGGGATGTTTTTTCTTCGAATATTTCTTCCAATTCTTCTTTTGTTATAGTTTCTTTTTCAAGTAGCTTTTCTGCAATTGCTATTACCTTCGTCTTGTGTTCGAGCAGTAGCTTTTTTGCAAAAGAGTAACAGCTGTTTATGATTTTGTCCACTTCTTGGTCTATCAATTCGGTAGATTTTACGAAGTGCAAGTCAAAAACCCTATTGCCAAGCTCGCTCATGCCATAATTGCAGACCATCTGATAAGCTATTTTCGTTGCTTCTTTCAAATCATTCTCTGCTCCGGTAGAAATCTCGTTAAAGATAATTTCTTCTGAGGCTCTTCCCCCTAATAGCATGGTTATTTTGTTTTTTAGTTCTGTTTTTGTCAGGAGGAAAGAATCATCTTTAGGGAAATTTAATACATAACCCAAAGCTTCTCCTCTGGGGACTATAGATATCTTTTCTATTATATTTACATTCAAAATTTTTCCTATAAGAGCATGACCTGCTTCGTGATATGCCGCTATTGTTCGCTCCTTTTCTAAAACGGAAGGATTTTTCTTTTTTAATCCAGCAATTACGCGTTCTAAAGCTTCTTCAAATTCTTCCTTTCCAATCTTTGATTTGTTTCTCATTACGGCCAGTATTGCAGCTTCGTTGCACATTGTAGCCAAATGTGCACCTGTCATTCCATGAGTTTTTCTGGCCAAATCCATTAATGACACGCTTTCATCAAGAGGTTTATTCCTTGTGTGAACTTTTAAAATTTCTAGCCTACCTTTGAGGTTTGGGGGGCCTATATGGATTGTTCTGTCAAATCTACCTGGTCTTAAAAGCGCTTCATCCAGCATGTCTATTCTGTTGGTGGCTCCTATAACTATAATTCCTTCGTTACTGTTAAAACCATCCATTTCCACTAGTAGTTGATTAAGAGTTTGATCTTTCTCGGAATTGTTGTCTGTGTTTCTTTTTGTGCCAACTGCATCGATTTCGTCTATGAAAATTATGCTGGGAGCATATTTTTTCGCTTTTGCAAAAAGAGCTCTTATCCTGCTTGCGCCAACACCCACATATTTTTCTACAAATTCAGATCCAGAAGCGCTTATAAAAGTGGAATTTGTTTCTCCTGCCAACGCGCTAGCGAGAAGTGTTTTGCCAGTCCCCGGGGGACCGTAGAATAATATCCCCTTTGGTATCTTTGCTCCCATTTTATTGTATTTTTCTGTATTTGTCATAAAATCGATTATTACCTTTAGTTCCTCTATTACCTCGTCTAGACCAGCTACGTCTTTAAAAGTAATGTTACCTTTCTTTTTTAATAATTCTTCACCTGTATCAGAGAAGGAATTGTACCTGACAGGCATCAATTCAGTGAATTTGCTCTTAAATAGTATGTAAATAGTAAAAGACCCAAAAAACAAAGCTATCAAAAAGGGCACATTAAAATTGCTTATTGAAGGATGTAACTCTGTTACCAGTAAATAAATTAAAAGAAGGTTTATAAAGATGGAAAGAAAAAGAATTATATTGTTTAAGCTCTTCTTCATAATTTTCCGCCCCCACTTCTATTCTGAATGTAGTTTTTGCTTATTGAAAAGATTTATTCACAAAAAGAAAAGAGTATAAAATAAGATTTTTAAGTCAAAAATGTAAAACAAAAGAACCATATGGGAGGTAAATTTATGGAAGGATACATGGGAATAGACGTGGGGTCAGTCAGCACAAATATTGCTGTCATTGATGAGGGAAATAATGTCATAGATTATGTATATATAAGAACTAGAGGGCAACCAATAAAAGCTGTTCAAGAAGCTTTGAGGGAAATAAAAGAAAAAGTTGGCGATATAAAGATTAAAGGAGTTGGAACTACTGGAAGTGCCAGACAGTTAACAGGACTTATGGTGGGGGCGGATATTGTAAAAAATGAGATTACTGCTCATGCGGTGGCTGCTTCCAGCATAGTAAAGGATGTAAACACAGTGATTGAGATTGGTGGGCAGGACTCAAAGATAATAATTTTGCGAAATGGCGTTGTGGTGGATTTTGCAATGAATACAGTATGTGCGGCTGGGACCGGGTCATTTTTAGACCAACAGGCTTACAGATTAAATATACCAATTGAGGAGTTTGGAGATTTGGCACTAAAATCCAAAAACCCTGTAAGGATTGCAGGAAGATGCAGTGTATTTGCAGAGTCTGACATGATTCACAAACAGCAGATGGGATATGCTCTTCCTGACATAATAAGCGGCTTGTGTGACGCTTTAGTGAGGAATTATCTCAACAATGTAGGAAAGGGGAAAGATATTAGGGAACCTATTGTATTCCAAGGTGGAGTAGCTGCTAACAAAGGAATAAAAGCTGCATTTGAAAAGGCTTTGGGAATGAAGGTATATGTTCCCAAATACTACGGTGTTATGGGGGCGATTGGCGCAGCGATATTGGCAAAAGATGCAGTCAAAGAAAAAGGTTACACTTCATTTAAAGGCTTTGAAGTAAGCGATTTGGAGTACAAAGCGTTAGGGTTCGAGTGCACAGCTTGTCCTAATCACTGTGAGGTAGTAGAATTCATACAGGGAGATGAGGTTATTTCCAGATGGGGAGATAAGTGCGGAAGGTGGTCTAATAGTCCAAGCAAAAAAATTCACGCAGGTTCTATAGTTTAGCCCGACGCCTTTGCAAATTAGGTGTCGGGCTATATGATTTCTACCACATCTCCGGGATGAAGCAGATCAGTGTAGGAGGCTTTCTTGCCATTTATTTTCATTTCAGGTACTCTGTTGTTGTCAAATTTTATGTCTATAAAATTGAATAAGTCTATGAACATGTACTCTTTCTTACCTTTTAAAAGGACCTCTTTTCCATTTACCGTTATAGAAAAACTCCTTATGCTGTCTTCTACTCTTATTTCATCTCCTTCTTTTATTGAGTAATCGAGGTCAGCCAGTTTTCCGTTTACATAAATTTCTTTATTTTCTGCACCTTTCACGAGGTCTCTTACGGTAATAAAAGCGTCGTTTCCCTTTTTCCCGCCGATGATGCTTATTCTATCGCCTTCTTTTATTGAAGTTTTTAAATTAGCTAAAGTTCCGTTTACGTATATTTTTGGAGGAATGCCTTCTTCTCCTTTAATGGTCATTTTTTCACCGTTTAGCGTGAAGGTCAGGTCTTTCCCGCTTTGTGGAATTAGATTTTGAGAGCTGTAATCTATAGCTAAAAGAGCATCCATTACACTAGGGCTCTTTATGTTAAAGATTGTAACTAATTTATCTTCTACATATACCTTTACAAAATCTTTCCTTTTATTTATCATTGCAGAGTAAGCTATCCCTATAGGGGTAATACTTTCAGGGCCTTTGAGCTTTTTTGGACGAGAGTGCAAAATTTCTACAGACTTTATATCTCTTACAGAAACCCTATTGGGAGGGAGCTTCAACAAAGAGGCTATCTCTTCTGGCAGCATTGGAAGGTTGCTGCTTCCTCCTACTAAAAATACCGCGGAAGGGCTTTTGCCGTTATATTTTACAATTTCTTCGCATATTTTTTGTGCAAGGGTTTTGACAGAAGGCTTTATAACTTCTAACACTTCTTCTCTTGAAATAGTGTATTCAATACCTAGAACGTCTTTAAATTTTATTTCTTTTTTAGTGGATTTTTTAATCTTTTCTGCGGTAGCGAAATCTGTAAGAAACCGTCGAGCTATTTCCTCGGAAATTTCATCGCCTGCGTAAGGTACCATCGAATAAGCGATTATATTTCCTTCCTTTGATATTGCGATGTCAGAAGTACCTGCTCCTATATCCACTAACGCTATGTTTAACATCCTTATATCTGGCTTAAGAGAGACATTTATAGCGGCGATAGGTTCCAGTGTTATGTAAGATACTTCGAGTCCGGCTTTTTTCACTGAAGCGTAAAGGCCCTCTACTACATCGAAGGGGAGAAAAGTAGCCAAGATTTCTACTGCCATTTCTTTTCCTCTGTGCCCTTTTAAATTGGTTATTGGAAGGCCATTTAAATAGTAATTGGATACGGTGTAACCGACGGTGTGATAATCTGTTATTCCGGATTTAGATACAATAGATTTGAGAGCAATTTCCAGAGCTTCTAGCTCTAAGCTGTGTATATCCTCAAGGGTTATTTCATGGTCTTCTTTTATACTTTTTTCTGCTCTAGCAAATTGTGTCTTAAGTGACCTTCCTGCTGCAGCGATAGCCACTTCTCTAAGCTTTATCTTCAGGGTGTTTTCTAATTTTTCTTTGATTGACAAGATCACATGAGCTACTTTATCTATATCGTGAACTTGGCCGTCAAACATTGCTCTTTCCTGGTGTTCCATTTGTTCACTTGCCAAGATTTCTAGTTTTCCATTGTTTTCAGTTGCGACTATTCCCACAACTACTCTTGTCCCAATGTCAAGGGCAAATACAATATCATTGGTATTCATCATTTACCCCCGGATTTTTTAAGTTTTTATTTTATTATACACCACCAAAGTATTATTTCGGAAGGGCAGAAAATAAATTTAACGCTTTTTATTTACTTGTATGGATTTGACATTATTGATATAATTAATGAGAGGTGACGGGGATGGATATATTTATTGAAAAGCTTGTTAAAAAGCAAAAAACTTCTCAAGATGTCTTTTTTACAATAGGAATAATAGTTGGAACGTTGATATTAGTGTTTGGGATTATACCATTAATCCCTTTTCTTAGGAGCTTTTGGCTTTTTTTTGCAGTACTGTTTGGGTACTTGGCCTATTACTTGATTCGGTCTCGCAATATTGAATTTGAATACGCACTTACAAATAGCGAATTGGACGTAGATAAGATAATAGATCAGAAGAGAAGAAAGCATCTTTTGACTGTAGATTGCAAAAATTTTGAGGTCATGGCGAGAGTTAATAGCGATAAATTTACTGAAGATATAAAAAGCATTAAAAATAGAATTGAAGCAGTAAGCTCTATGTCTTCTCCAGATGTTTATTTCGCAGTGTTTGAAAATGGCGGTGTCAAGACTTTGCTGTTTTTTGAGCCCAATGAAAAAATGTTAGAGGTGATAGGAAGGTATATACCTAGAAGGCTTTTTAAATAGAGAGCTGAGAGGTTTTAAGATGAATAAAAAATATGTCTTGTCAAAAGTAAGTGAAAAAACCGGGCTATCTGTATCTCTTCTTGGTGAGATAATAAAAGTGTTGAGCAAGTATAAAAGCGTTGAAAAGGCAGTAATTTTTGGGTCTAGAGGCAGAGGGGATTTTAAGAGGACTTCCGATATTGACATATGTGTGTTTGGGGAAAGAA
The DNA here is from genome assembly GCF_049701115.1 of Caldanaerobacter sp. Lineage (NCBI taxonomy): Bacteria > Bacillati > Bacillota > Clostridia > Thermoanaerobacterales > Thermoanaerobacteraceae > Caldanaerobacter > Caldanaerobacter sp. Next base: position 7,702 of record NZ_JBNATX010000049.1, read on the forward strand.
TAACGCATACAGAATTAAATCTTTTGCAGTTTGATTTAGAAGGATTGAATACCCCCTTGAGTTTTGATGTGGTGCATTTTGATACTCTTTGCAGGAAAGAATCTAGAGAAAGTATTTTAAAAGATGGAGTAGAGATATATGACAGAAGAAAAATTGTTACAGAGATTTAAAGATTTTGAAAATGCTTTAATGCGATTAAAAGAAGCTCTGGCAATAGAAGTGACAAACGAAATAATTATAGATGGGGTAATACAGAGGTTTGAGTTTACTTTTGAACTGGCATGGAAGATTATGAAAAATTATCTTGCTTATGAAGGGATTGAAGTAAATAGCCCAAGAAGTGCAATTAAAGCCGCTTATAGTGCAGGTTTAATACAGGATGGAGAAATGTGGATAGATATGCTTATGGACAGGAATAGGACTACATATATTTACAATAGCAAAATGGCTTTGGAAATTAAAACATAAAGAGAAGATATGTCAGCTGTTTTGAAGAGTTAAGTGAAAAGATAAGAGTAAATATAGAAAACATTAAGGGATAATTAAAAAGAGGGGAATTAGTGGTGAATGAGAGCAAAGAGGAATTTGAGAAGGAATTAAAAGAGTTAGAAGAATGGCAAGAAAATCAGTATAATCCAGGTTATTATATAGGCAGTGGTCGTGTACCGAGGCCTTTAAAAGGATTAAAAAAGAGGCCAATCTTTTTGATGGTAATTGCTCTTTCCATGATTCTGCCTTTAATTGGTATTTTATTTTCAAAAATTTCCACTGAAGACCTTATAGCTTTTGTATTCCCGGCTTTTATAGGTGTTATTTTGTTTTACGCTGCAATAAGAGAAATGTTTGAAAAGAGGAAATTCAGAAAATGAGGAGTTGATGAAATAATGATCAAAGCAGTTATTTTTGACATGGATGGAGTAATGATTGACAGTGAACCTGTGCATCTGCGACTTGAGAGAGAGTTATTTAAAGAACTGGGAGTTTATATAACTGAAGAAGAACACATGACATTTGTAGGAAGTTCTTCTTATTACATGTGGGGAAAAATTAAAGAGCGGTTTAATTTAAAAGAAAGTGTAGAAGAGCTGGTAAGAAGAGACAGAAAAAGGTATTTAGACCACGTCTTGAGCACTGGAGAAATTATTCCTGTGCCAGGAATACAGGAATTGGTTAAGAAGCTTTTTGAAAGGGAATACAAACTGGCAGTGGCTTCTTCTTCGCCAATAGATGTGATAGAATTGGTGGTTCAAAAATTAAACTTAAAGAACTTTTTTGATATGTTAGTTTCTGGAGATTATGTAAAAAGAAGCAAGCCGTATCCAGACATATTTTTATATACGGCTGAAAAGTTAAGAGTCAAGCCTGAAGAATGTGTCGTAATAGAGGATTCTTACAATGGTGTTCATGCAGCTAAAAGCGCTGGAATGAAAGTTATAGGATTTGTAAACCCCAATTCTGGGAATCAGGACTTATCAGAAGCAGATTTTATAGTTGATTCTTTAGGAGATACTGTGTTGAAGATTATAGATGAATTGAGCAGTAAAGAAGATGTAAAGTCAATAAAGTAAACAAAAACTCTTTATTTTAAGCTCTTATTTTTCAGTGGAAGCTTACAGTTTGTTGACAAAGTGCTTCTTATTTAAGTGGCATTTTGTGTTAATGCTTGTAAGTTGCAAAGCGACTAAACTAAGGCTCACTTTTCGGGCTCCGGCGGGGTGCCGGC
>NZ_JBNATX010000050.1:0-9091 GCF_049701115.1 Caldanaerobacter sp.
GAAAATACGTTGCCAAAATTGGAGCTTGATGTAATTGCAATGTACTTCATGATATTACCAAAGATTTTACGCCCTTCTACTACTCCTTCTTCCAAAACCATCAAGCTCTTCTCCAAGAGAATTATATCAGCAGACTCTTTGGCAATGTCAACAGCGTTATCAACAGAAATCGCTACATCTGCTTCTCTCATGGCAGGAGCATCATTTATTCCATCTCCTAAAAATCCTACTACATGTCCCTTGGCCCTCAACGCCTTGATTATTCTCGCTTTTTGCATTGGAGTAAGTTTTGCAAAAATTGTGGTTCTTTCGGCTACTTCAGCCAGCTCATCATCTGTCATATTCTCTATCTCTTCACCCAAAAGTACATTCTGCACAGGTATTCCAACTTCCTTACAAACTTTCTTTGTCACTATTTCATTGTCACCTGTCAGAATCTTCACTTCAACTCCGTGTTCTTTCAAAGCCTTTATAGCATAAGGTGCTGTCTCTTTTGGCGGGTCAAGAAACGCCAAAAACCCCATCAATACCATTTTGCTTTCATCTGCTACACTGAACACACCTTCAGGGGGTACTTCGTTCTTCTGTGCCACTGCCAGCACTCTCATTCCGTCTTCATTAAGCTCTCTTACCATTTCCAAAGCCTCTTTTTTTATTTCTTCTGTTAATGGCACTACTTCCCCTTTATATTCAACCCACTCACAAATGGAAAGCATCTCCTCTACAGCACCCTTAGTAACTAACTGCCTTTTTTTGCCGCTAACCCCATTTTCGCTCTCTAACACGACAGACATTCTTCTTCTTACAAAATCAAAAGGTATTTCATCGACCTTTTTATAAATCTTCTCAAGCTCTGATCCCTTCATTCCCTTTTCTTCGCCATATTCTAAAATCGCTATATCAAGAAGGTTTCTCAAACCTGTCTGGTAGTAACTATTTAAAAAGGCATGTCTTAGCACTCTGTCATCTTCGTTCCCATGGATATCCAGGTGCTTTTCCAAGACTATTTTATTCAAAGTCAAAGTCCCGGTTTTATCTGTACAGAGTATATCCATTGCTCCAAAATTCTGTATTGCATCAAGCCTTTTCACTATAGTCTTGTGCTTTGCCATTGCTACAGCACCTTTGGCAAGGTTTGTAGTCACAATCATTGGAAGCATTTCAGGTGTCAATCCCACTGCCACCGCCAGTGCAAACAGCAAAGCGTCAAGCCAGTTTCCTTTTGTCAACCCGTTGACTATAAAAACTACTGGGAACATAGCTGCCATGAATTTAATGAGGAGTCTGCTTACATTGTCAATACCCTTTTCAAAGCTCGTCATAGCTCTTTGACCGACCAGCGTCTTTGCCATTGAACCAAAGTAAGTGCGCTCTCCTGTCGAAATCACAACCCCAATGGCAGAACCGCTGACAACGCTCGTTCCCATGAAACATATATTCTCCAAATCGGATATCGATAAGCTTTCAGCTTTTCTCTTCTCTTCCTTCAAATTCGGATATTTCTCTACAGGTTCAGACTCGCCAGTTAAAGTAGCTTGGTTTATGAAAAGGTCTTTTGAAGTAATGACCCTCAAATCTGCCGGCACCATATCTCCCGCTGCAAGGTGTATTATGTCCCCTGGAACTATCTCTTCCATTTTTATTTCTTTTACACCCGTTTCTTTTCTTTTAACTGCTGCTGTTGTGTGAACCATAGCTTTTAGTTTTTCAGCTTCTATGTTAGAGCGATACTCCTGCATAAAGCGTAAAAGTCCGCTAACCAGAACCATTATAGAAATTATTATGATGGTACTCCAGTCTCTGTCTTGAGGTGAGACAAACAAGACGTCAGTTATATATGATACAATTGCTAAAAATACGAGGATTCCTATAAATGGATTTATAAAAGCTTTCACAAGTTGAATATACCAAGGAGCTGGTTTTTCATGAGCTACTTCATTTGGACCGTACATTTCAAGTCTTTCTTCCGCTTCTTCTACAGTCAATCCATCTCTATCAGTCCCTAAGCTTGCAAGCACCTCATCAATATCTTTTTTTGCAAAATTTACCAACTGAGCAAAAATTGCATCACTTGCTCCGTTTTTCCTTGCAATCTTTATCATTTTCCTCACCTCCAAAACACAATAATAGGGTATAGGTTGCTGCTACTACAACCTTCCAATTACAGTATTTGTTTTTCTGGAAAAAATCTTTCACAAAAAGACGATGGAATTAAAAGGAAAAGAGTGTTTTGGAGGTATATGTAACAGGGCATTAAAAGAAGAGAAGGGAAACCAGAAAAAGGACTATATTATGACCATCGGTGAGAAGAATGGAAGTGGAAAAAGGGCCCCATCCTTCTTTAATGCCATATTACATATACCCTTTTTACTTATGCTACTACCTCCACCGTCCATTCTTCTCACCTCCGTTTTTTCTCAAAATTTGAAAAGCCTCTCTCAACGAAAGAAAGAGGCTTTCCATCCAATTTCCTTCGTTGAGCTTTGGCACTATACAGCTTTGGAGAAAACTCCAGCTGCATTAGGCAAAACCTTGATTCGGTAATGCCTGTTCACCCGTTACCATCTCTCGATGTTTCCGGGCAGCAGCCTGTATCTGTATAGGAGCCTCACCTAACGAGGTATTTACTTTTCTGTCCCTCTACATTATATTCCTATGTTTTGAAAATGTCAACCTATTTTCAAAAAATTTTTATACAAAAATCTTTATGCCCAGATAATGAGTAAAATACGAAAAAGTCATCCCTATCAAAAAGCCCATCAAGACATCGGAAGGATAATGAAGACCCATGTATATTCTAGAAAGCCCTACAAGCACTGCAACCGGAATAAATATAATTGCAAGGTTGGGAAAAAACATTGAAAAAGTCATTGCAAGAGAAAAACTGGCAGTAGCGTGCCCAGAAGGAAAAGAATAATCTCTCAAAAGTTGCCTAAAGGTATTAGTATCTCTAAACACCATGTAGGGGCGAAGCCGCGAATATTTCTTCTTCAAAAACTGCACAAAAAGATGACTGCTTACAAGAGAAAACAAAGCTTCTATTGCAGAAGTTCTTACACTATTCTTCCCAAAAAAGGCCAGAAAAATTGTGACAAATATTGTGAAAGCAGGACCACCCACATGAGTGATTCTGGGCATTATTTTGTCCAGAAAATTACATTTTATTTTCTCGTTAATATAAAAGAAAATATTTTTATCTTTCTCCGCAAGTATCTTCCTCAGTTCCATCCCAGTGGCACCTCTTTAAAAGTCTTCATTTATATCTTATCATAATTTTTATAAAATGTCTCTTTTATAAGCTTACCCCTAAATTCCCTCATGTTAATTTTACGTTAAATTTTAAAAAAATAAAGGGGTTCTATCCCCCTTTCAAGCCAAAGCTTTTTTCTTAACCTCTTCTATAGCATTTCTCACTTGAGGAATTAAAGAAACTGCAAAACAAATCAAAACCTCCGTCCCCACAATACTGCCATTGACTAAAAGTGAATACACTATGGGATTCATACCTTTTGGAGCATAGCTTGCAAAAAAGAATATTCCAGACAAAAAGTGTGAGAAAAATCTTCCAAAACCACCAACCAAAATTCCCAAACTTAAATTTTTTCTAAAAAAGCCCGCAAGCCCTAAAGCACCAAAAGCCAAAGGATAATCCAAAAGAATCTGTACCCATTGTACTATAAAAGGATCTTGAATTAGTTGTAAAAGTCCATAGGCCATTCCAACGACAATCCCTGGACCGGGACCGTAGTAATAGGCAAAAACAAACAGTGGAAGCATACTGGCAGGCGTAATAGATCCCCCTTGGGGCCAGTGGTAAAACCTTATATAGGAAAGGACAAAAGCTATAGCAATTGAGAGGGCCCCATATACAAGCATTTTTGTGTCAAACTTGACACTTTTTCTCATAAGATACAAGAGAAAAGCCGCCAGTAAAATCGCCAATATAACCGATAGCGTTACCGGTTTTATCTTGGCAAAATCAGAAAATATGCTTAAAATGTAGGACATAAACAAAAACACCTCCATTTTCAGGAGGTTATGTTCGCTGAAAAAAGGCACCGCCTCATGCGGTGCCTTTTGAGCCCGCATTCCCTACGGAGGCATTACCCTCATCAGGTTCCAAGGGTTCGGCATTTCTGCCGTCTCAGCCGTTAAGGCTCCCCCAGCGGACATAACCACCCGTATTTTGTTTTGCTTATTTTTAACTTTACCACTTTTCATGCTATATGTCAATACTTTTAACTTACAAGCGGCTCCTCTTCTCTCTCAAACTGGCTGTTGTAAAGTTTAGCATAAAAGCCTCCTTTTTTAAGAAGTTCTTCATGGGTTCCCTGTTCTACTATATCTCCATGGTCCATAACGAGTATTAAATCCGCATCTCTTATTGTAGAAAGCCTGTGAGCAATTATAAAGCTTGTGCGCCCTTTCATGAGATAATCCATTGCCTTTTGTATCTGTATTTCAGTTAAAGTATCTACGGAGCTTGTAGCCTCATCCAGTATGAGAATTTTTGGGTCTTTTAATATGGCTCTTGCTATTGTAATAAGCTGCTTTTGTCCCTGAGAAATGTTAGTACTCTCTTCATTTATCATCATGTTATATCCACCAGGCAGGCTCTTTACAAAGCTGTGAACGTGTGCTGCTTTAGCAGCTTTAATCACTTCCTCATCGGTTGCGTCAAGTCTGCCATATCTTATATTGTCCATGATAGTTCCATTGTAAAGCCATGTATCTTGAAGCACCATTCCAAAGAGGGACCTTAAATCTTCCCTTGAAAATTCTCTTATATCGTGACCGTCAATTAAGATAGCACCTTCATTTACATCGTAAAATCTCATCAAAAGCTTGACAATTGTAGTTTTTCCTGCACCGGTAGGACCAACAATTGCAACTTTTTGCCCTGCTTTAATCTTAGCAGAAAAGTTATTTATGACTATTTTATCTGGCCTATAGCCAAATTTGACATTCCTAAATTCAACGTCTCCTTTTATATCCTCTAATTTTATTGGCTTAGGATTGTCAGGCACTTCCTCCTCTTCTTCCAAAAACTCAAAAACTCTCTCAGCACAGGCTGCTGTCTGCTGAAGTATATTGGAAATATTTGCAATTTGCGCAATTGGCTGAGTGAAAGACCTAATGTACTGTATAAAAGCCTGTATATCTCCCACTTCTATCGCATTTTTGATGACCAACCAACTTCCCAAAACTGTAACAGCGACATACCCCAAATTACCTATCACATTCATGAGGGGCATCATAACACCTGTCAAAAACTGTGACTTCCAAGCAGCATCATACCAAGTGCTATTAAGCTCATCAAATTTGGCTATACTCTTTTTTTCTCCATTAAACGCTTTTACTATGTGATGTCCTCCATACATTTCCTCCACGTGCCCATTTACATGCCCTAAATAATCTTGCTGCTCTCTAAAATATTTTTGAGAATATTTTACAATAAAAGCAATTACTAAAGAAGACAGAGGTATAATCAAAAGAGCAACCAACGTCATAAGCCAGTTTATTGTAAGCATCATGACAAGAACGCCAATAACTGTGGTCACAGAAGTAATTATTTGTGTCAAGCTTTGATTGAGAGTCTGTGTAATTGTATCTACGTCATTTGTGATACGAGAAAGTATTTCTCCTTGATTCGTGCCTTCAAAATATTTCAAAGGAAGTCGATTAATCTTCTCAGAAATTTCCCTTCTAAATTTGTAGGTAACTTTCATTGCAACGCCGGACATTATTAAGCCCTGTAAATAGCCAAATAAAGCGCTTAGCCCGTACAATCCAATGAGGATTAAAATTATCCTTCCAATATATTCAAAATCTATTCCGCTTCCCTGACCTGTTATTCTGTTCATCACACCTTCAAAAATCTTAGTGATAGCTTTGCTCAATATTTTAGGTCCTGCAATGGAAAAGGAGGTGCTTAATATTGCCAGTAAAATTACCGTTATTATGGAGATTTTATACTCAGACAAATACTTTATAAATTTTTTCATCGTTCCCTTAAAATCTTTTGCTTTTTCTGCTCCGCGGGCTAAAGCGCGAGGCCCCCCGCCTCTTCCTATATGTGGAATTGGCGGCATTTTGGAATCTGCTTTTTTGTCTTTTCTCATGCTAATTCCTCCTCCTTAAGCTGCGACAAAGCAATATCTCTATAGGTTGGACAAGTCCTCATTAAATCTTTGTGCTTACCTATGCCAACAACTCTTCCTTCCTCCAAAACAATTATCTGATCTGCATTAAAAAGGGTAGAAACTCTTTGAGATACCATTATGACAGTGCTGCCTTTTAGCTTTTCCCTAAGAGCTTTCCTTAAAGCTGCTTCTGTCTTAAAGTCAAGGGCTGAAAAACTCTCATCAAAAATGTATATCTCAGGTTTTTTAACAAGGGCACGAGCAATGGAAAGCCTTTGCTTTTGACCTCCTGATACGTTTGTTCCCCCCTGAGCAATTTCTGTGTCAAACTTTTTGGGCTTTTCATTTATAAACTCCATCGCCTGTGCAATTTCCGCTGCTTCTATTAAGTCTTCTTCAGCAGCCAAATCGTTTCCATATTTCAAATTGAATCTAATGGTGCCGCTGAAAAGCCAGCTTTTTTGAGGCACGTACCCTATTCTGCGGCGAAGGTCCTCTTGTTTCACTTCTCTTACATCCACCCCATCCACTAGCACTTGCCCTTCCGTAACATCGTAAAATCTTAGTATCAAATTAACTAAAGTACTTTTACCAGAACCAGTTCTTCCTATTATACCAACTGTTTGCCCCGGTAAAATTTTAAAGCTTATATCCTTTAGAGCATAGTCTTCAGCTCCAGGGTATTTGAAAGACACATTTCTAAATTCCACTGTTCCTGCTTGTGTTTCATCAAACTGCTTTGGATTTTCTGGATCTTTTATAGAGGGTTCTGTCTCCAATACTTCAGCAATACGCTCTGCTGAAACAGAAGCTCTCGGAATCATTATAAAAAGCATTGAAAACATCAGGAAAGCAAATATTATCTGTATAGCGTACTGCATAAAGGCCATCATGTCTCCAACTCTCATACTGGAATTTTCTATTTGATGAGCTCCCACCCATACTATCAAAAGAGTTACACCATTCATCACAAGCATCATAGAAGGAAAGAGTATAGCCATTGCACGGTTTACAAAAAGACCTACTTTGGTCACATCCTGATTCGCTTTATCAAATCTTTCCTCCTCAAACCTCTGATTATTAAAAGCCCTTACCACCATTATTCCAGATAGATTTTCACGTGTAACTAAATTGAGCCTGTCAATTAACTTTTGCATCAACATGAATTTAGGCATGGCAATAGAATACAGGACTGATATTATCCCAAAAAGTACAATAACCGCCAATGCTATGATCCACGACATAGAAACACTCTTGCTCAAAGCCCTGAAAACCCCACCTATTCCCATTATAGGAGCGTAAAATACCATTCTTATCATGATTACAAGCAACATCTGTATCTGCGTAATATCGTTTGTAGTCCTGGTTATCAAAGAAGCAGTGGAAAATTTATCAAACTCTGCATTGGAGAAGTGCTGAACTCTAATAAACAGGTCTTTCCTTAAATCCCTTGACACGCCTGCAGCTATACGCGAGGCAAAAAAGGCTACCATAATAGTACTTGCCGCACTTAATCCCGTTATCATAAGCATAAGAAGTCCTGTGTGTAAAATGTAGTTCATCTGAATCCTATCAGTATTTATGCCAATTGCTTTATACTCATTTTTAACCGCCATTGTGGCAGCCTGAATTATCATGTCATCCCCTAAAGCTTCAAATTTTTTATTCATTTCATCTCTTATCTGAAGAAGCTGTTCCTCTGGCATCTGAGAAATTATCGAAAACAGGTCCACATTTGCAGGTATCTTCTTCCCATTAAATTCTATTACTCCATTTTTGGCATTCTCTTTAGCCTTCTCAATTCCCGAAACAGCAAGAAATGCCTTTCCTAAAGGCAAATTCATCTTGTCAATTTCTGATTTATCTATATTATTAAGAACGTAAACGGGTTCTTTTGAAAGTATAGGATATTTTTTAACATACCTGTCATATTCAGAGCTCATCTTGTTTACGAGTGTGTAATTTTTCAAAATCTCCTCTTTTTCACCGGGAGTGACAAAAAGCATTAGCTTATCCATTTCACTTTTTCTTATCGCTTCGGGAACTGCATTTGTTATTCCACCCTGCTGTATACCGTTATTGACTATTTTAGACATGTAGTCAGGTAGCGCCAGGTCACTCATAGCTTGAACAAATATGAAGAATACTGCAAGTAAAATTAATACTGCATAGGGTTTCAGATATCTTGCCAGTCTTGTCATATAGTCACCTTCTTCTCCTCAAATTTTTGCTACAATTAGTTATCTTGTAATTTTCATCCTCTTTTTAAATCCTCATTACCTTTCATTTCTAACACTTTTTTTAACGCCTCCAGTCCCTCTATTATCTTATTGAGGTCCTCTTGACTTGCTCTATTTATCAACTCTTCAAATTTTCTTTCCGCTTCTTTAAAATGCCTTTGAAACTTTTCCTTAAATTCTGGAGTTACACTTACATACACCACTCTTCTGTCTTCTTCGCTTCTTATTCTTTTGACCAAACCCTGTTTCTCAAGTCTGTCAAGAATGCCGGAAACAGTGCTGTTAGAAAGCCCCAATTTTTGACTTAAATCGCTTACTTTCATCTCTCCATAATGGGCTAAAATCCCCATGAGCATTCCCTGGGGGCCTGTTATGTCATACTCTTTGCATTCGTATTTCATCATCTGCTTTATTGTGTTACCTATTTGTTTTAAAAGCTTTAATATTTTTAAACCATTGCTTATCTCTTTCATTTTCACCACCGCATTTAAAATTATTTCGTATACGAATATTTCGTATGCAAATATTTTTGACGCAAAATATATTTTACTCCTCCCAATCTAGTATGTCAATATTCTCTAAAGCTTTTCATAAAAAAATAAAGACTGCCTTAAAACTAAGACAGTCTAAGACTGTTGACAAAACCCATATTAATTTAAGTGGCATTTTGTGTTAATGCTCCAGAGTTGCAAAGCGACTAAACTAAGG
>NZ_JBNATX010000051.1:0-9030 GCF_049701115.1 Caldanaerobacter sp.
AAATACTTCATTTGTTTTCTCCTCCTTCCACAAAACTTTTGAATATCTCTTCAAATGGTTCTCCTAAATTGTCTATCTCAACCGGTATTACAGAAAATTTTCTAAAGATATCAAATACATCGTATATTAGTTCGGGCTTTTCAAATGTAAGCTCCAATATATCTGTGTCTATATTCCCTTCATAAAAACCTATTTCAACGCCTTTTATGCTTTTTAATTCATCTAAGTATTCACTTTCTCTATTTTTTCTTAAAGTAAATCTATATTTAGCATAAGAAATTTTATGTCTGAGCTCTGAAGAAGTCCCTTCTGCTACCACTTTCCCTTTATTGATTATCAAAATTCGATCAGACACTTTCTCAATAAATCTTAAGTCATGGGAAGAAATGATAAGGGTAGATATTTCTTTTAATTCTTTTACCAGCTTCTCTACTTCAAATCGCGTTATAATATCAAGCCCGAGGAGGAGTTCATCGAGTATTAAAAGTTTTGGCTTTGTAGCAAGTGCACATATGATAGCGGCTTTCTGCTGCATCCCTCTTGAAAGCTTGCCCACTTCTTCTTCCAGTTTGTCCTGTATCATCAGCCTCTCTGCCCACATTTCCATGTCATCTTTTACTTCTCTTGCAGACTTCCCTCTCAAATTTGCAAAGTAATAAACGTTTTCTCTAACAGTCATATGCCAGTATAGATTTCTTGAACCTTCAAGTAGTGTCCCTATTTCTTTCATTACCTCTCTTTGAGCTTCAGGCATATCTTTCCCAAATATTTGTATACTGCCTTTATCGGGGGAGACAAGGTTTAAAAGCATTTTCACAGTCGTCGTCTTCCCTGCACCATTTGGACCTAGGAGTGCAAAAATTTCATTTTCTCTTACAGCAAAAGATACTCCATCCACCGCTTTTACTGCCCTCTTGCCTGCCCCAAAAGTCTTTTCCAAATTTTCTGCCTTAATGACTATTTTGTCCTCCATTTTCATAATCACCTCTATTTCTGATATTTTGTAAATTTTTATAACCTTAGCCTAGTTAAATCCAAAAAATTTAGGTAATATTGCAACTGTGCTATACTTTCACGCAAAGTGAAGTTACAATAAATTATATGACAATCCTCAAACCAGAAAGCACTATTATTGTAAATAAGCTATAACTTTTTCAATTCCATACTAACAAACTTACTTCTCCCAGTAAAATGCCAAAATCTTTGAAAAATCCTCCCAACATTTCGTTTTTGCGAAGTTGTCTGTATTTTTCTTTCTCTTTTTTTCATATATCACCAGTGAAAAAAATTAATTTTGTAACTGTAAGTTACAGAGTTTCATCCATGACGTTTGATTATTTGTTTATTAGAGCTGTATTTCGAAAATAATAACCAATTTTTCCTATGGGTATAAATGTAACCAATAAAAGAGCAGAAGCTATGATAAAAGTAAGTTTTGGATTGCTTGAATAAAGAATACTTCCAACTACCGGCCCTAAAATAAACATCATATTCCACACAGCCATCATTCCGCTGTAAATAGTCGCTCTAAACCTATTCTCAGAAATCTTTGCCATCATCACATCGTATCCAATTGAATGAAAAACTCCTAATCCCGAAGATATTATTATAGCCAAAACTGCAACAAACGGCAAATGTGTAAGCGCAAAAACTAATAAGAAAGCTCCTGAAAGAACATTTCCTAAAATAAGGCCATTTAAAAAGCCATAGTTATATCTATCCACAACTATTCCTGCTACTGGTGTAAGCAATAGTTGGATCAGTCCTAGTAAACTAAATATCAGACCTATTTTCGCACTATCAAGTCCAAAATTTTCTGTTAGATAAGGAGAATAGTAATTCCCACACATTGCAAGTGATAAACCATTGAGTATTATCAAAGTAACGATAGATAGAATACATAATGAACCCAACATTTTGACAGCGTTTATTGTATCTTTTAAATGTTCAATTAAAGATATGTTCTCTCCTATTGACTTTAATTGCAAAGTTTCTTTAAGTTGAAGCCTTAGCAATATTGAAATAGCAGAAAACACTGTCATGGCAATCAATGCTTCAACAGGTTTTGTTTTAAAAAGAATTCCTATAAATGAAGAACCTAAAATGCGACCCATGAGCCCTCCAAAAGAAACTAATGAAAGTGCTTTCCCTCCATCTTCCTCTGAAATTGATTCTGTTATCAAAGCCAGAGTAGAACCTGAAGAGATTCCGCTTAAACCATATATAAAAATTGTGGCAATCATCCCAATTATAATGAAATTCAAACTCCCCTCCCAAAAAGCAATAAAAAGTAATAAACTTCCAATAGTATAAAAAAATGAAGATATAACTAGCATTATTTTTCTTCCAAATCTATCACTGAATTGCCCTCCTAATACGGCGATAACTGTATCGCCTAAATTAGCAATTGAAAAGGAAAGCCCTACAAGAAATGGTCCTCCTCTTTCCATCAAAAGCAAAGGTAAAAGCCATCTCATAGGTCCATCCATTAGCCCTATAGCCATGTTAGATAAAAACATAATAGCAATATTTCTTTTGCATAGTAGAGAAAAATAGGAAATTTTTCTCATATTCTTTACCTCTCAACCCATACTAATGGTTTACTTGTCTTCATTTTCTCTTCAAACGATTCACTTACCAGTTTATAAGCTATTTCAATACCATGTTCTGAAATCTTTTCAAAAAGATAGTTTATAATCTCAAAATTAAATTTACAATAAGGAGATTTTTCCAGCAATGTTCTTGATAATCCATATACTGCAGCAGGACAATTAGCCCCACATAGGATGTTAAAATAATATTGTGTCTGGTGTATAATGAACTTGCCTGCTCAAGATCATTCCCGCCCTGCTTTAAAGAAACTCCTTGAAGATTTACTTGATTGGTTTATTCTTAACGTGAAATCTATCTCATGAAAAATGATAATGATAAGGGTAATGGCTTTTACAACAGAAAACTTGCTCCTCCTTGAGGTAACTTAGAATCTTCCCCAAGAACTCGTACAGGTGAGTTTAGGCCTAACATCCTCCTTAAACCTATAAAAGGATTGATGAACCATATACTGAACTTCTTATGTCCCTTGTTATTAATGGTTACTCAGAATCTTCTCTCCTTTCTACCCTCAAAAACCTTCAACTGCCTTACTCTGAACAGGAACTCAATAAGATTAAAAATGACCTTAAAAGCGAATTGGATCTTTTTAAACAAAGAGAATTGCCTGAAGCTGTCTTTGCTCTAAATTTATGCCTACCATTGTGAAATTAAAGATGGCTCAAAAGTTAAAAAAGCTGCCTGTTACATAGCCCTTGGTATTGACATGGAAGGCAAAAAAGATATCTTTGGCTTGTACACCTTCTTCGGCAAAGAAAACAGAGCCGACTGGAATAAAATCTTCGAAGATCTAATAAACCGTGGGCTTAAAAAAGTTTTAATAGTTGTCAGTGATGATTTCCCAGGTATAATTGAAACAGTCAAGGCCGTATATCCTTATGCTGACCACCAGCTCTGTTTTGTCCATCTTCAAAGAAATATTCGTAAATCCATGACCAAAGCCGATGCTTCCAAATTCAACAAAAAACTCAACAAAATAAAGCTCTCTTCTTCATTTGATGAGGCTTTAGATAAATTTCAAAATCTTTGTAATATATTCAAAGAGAGATACAGCCGTTATATGAATCTCCTTATGGAAAAAGCAGAGTATTATTTAGCCTTTACTAAATATCCTGAATCCTTAAGAAAAAATATTTATACCACTAATGTTGTAGAAAGTGTAAACAGCCTGATTGAGAAAATTCGCATAAAAATGGGTGGATATTTCAATTCCATTGAGGTCCTTGAAATTAATATTTATATCCAGAGAAAAAAATTTAAAAGAGACAAAATGAATAAAACCAGTTCCAATGATAAATGGCCATATCTATGAAATACAACAACTTTTCCAGTTACGTTACTTTAACCAGACACAAAATTCTTGACAAGTCTCATTGTAGAAATTGACAGTTTCTTACCTAATTTTTTATGTTAATTTCTATCACCACCTATACCACATATATTCCCTCTTCCTCTATACGCTCTTTTCCCTTATCCAGCTTCTCTATATTAAACAAACTGTAAAAATATCCTTTCATCTTCATTAAATCATCAAACCTTCCTTTTTCCACAATCCTTCCATCCCTTAATACTATTATCTCGTCATACCTTTTGAGTAGCTCACTCCACAACCTGTGCGTCACCACTATCGCCGTTATGTCCATATCCAGTATCGTCTTCTCTATCAAATACGCCGTCTCATTGTCCAATGCCGCTGTCGCCTCATCCAGAGCCAATATTGACGCATTTGTTATTACTGACCTCGCTATCGCTATCCTCTGCCTCTCCCCTCCTGAAAGAAGTTTCCCTCCTTCTCCTACATCACTATATATCCCCTCTGGCAATTTCTCTAATAACGGTCCTAATCCTGCTATCTTTGCCGCTTTTACTACTTCTTCATCCGTGTATCTGTCATTAAATAAAGTTATGTTGTCTTTTATTGTCCCGTCAAATATGAACACATTCTGATGTAATAGTGTTATTATCTTGAATAGGTCTTTCTTGTCTATTCTCCTTAATTCTATCCCATCCAGTTTTATTTCCCCTTCATAGTTTTCATATTGTTTTAAAAGTAATTTGAGTATTGTGGATTTCCCTGCTCCACTCGTCCCTACTAATGCATACTTCCCTCCTTTTTTGATTGTGAAGTTTATGTTTTTAAGAGCTTTTGTCTCCCCTGTGTAGCTAAAAGATACGTTTTTAAATTCTATTGAGTCGTTAAAAGATTTTACCGGTATATAATCATTCCTCTCTTCCTTTTCCTGTAATACTTCATTTATCTTCTGTGATATGCTCTTTAAGGAGAGTATCCTATTGAGATTTTGACCCATACTGTATATTGGCATAATTATGCTATTGCTAAGCTGCACACAGGCAATCATTGTTCCTAAAGTCATCTCCCCTTTTATAGTAAAGTACAAACCTACTGCAAATACAGAGAGGAAAATAAAACTACTTAAAATTTCAGACATAGTGTCAGAGGTATTTAAAAGTATGCTGTATTTAAGCTTTTTATCTTCCACATCTTCATTAACTTTCGAAAACTTCTCATGTACTTTATCCTCTATCCCGAAGCTCTTTATCACTTCAAGTCCTGTAAGAGTATCTTTAGATTCTATAGTAAAAAGTTCTAAGCTCTCAGAATAATCGTTTCTCATTTTAGCAATCTTATCATCAAAAATGCGAGGAATTATTACACTAAGAATTGCCATGAGTATTATCATCACAGTTATTTTGTAACTTAATATAAATAGAGAAATTAATGCAGCCACAAATCCTACTGCACTGCCTAAAAGCCTAAAGAAATTGTTAAAATAATCCTCTTCTACAATCTTTACATCATTTGAAATAATTGAAATATACTTACCTGTATTAACTTCATTAAAATGTTCCACATCCCTTTTAATGATTGCTCTAAATAACCTGTCTTTTAAGTATATCAGAGTTTTTTTCATGTAATGAAATCGAGTTGTTCTATTTAACCATCCAACTACTGCTTCCAATATGGTAAACATTACTGCGAATTTGACAACAGAATAAAATTTCACCAAATCACGTGTAGTTGCTACATCTATGAGTTTTTTATAAATAAAAGCAAAGTAAATATTTATCAATACAGAAGCTACTAAGAAAAATACTGCAAGCACAAACTCTTTTTTGTACTTGAATAAAAATTCTCTCATACAGGTCTTTCACTCCTTCATAATAATAGAGTTGCCAATTCTCCCTACTCCCTTTACTTTTCCTTCTCTTACCTATATAATATATGGTAAATTAAACATTTCAACCCGAATTGATTCTATTATGATTTGGAGGCTTTTGGAAATGAATTGAAAGATATACGCAAAAAAGGGCACTGTCTCCAGTGCTCACAAACAATTAATAAAAAAACATCAGTCTTTAACAGAAACATCGCTATTTCTATTTTCTATTAGCTGTTCCTTAATAATATCACGGTAAGTAGGGCATGAGTCAAGCAATTCTTCATGAGCTCCATTAGCGACAATTTTCCCTTTATCAAGCACATAAATTTCTCTGCACTGAAGAACTGTTGATAATCTATGGGAAATCACAATTAGATTTGGAATGATAGCTTTTATATTCTTAAATATCACATTCTCTGTTTCGGCATCCACACCTGATAAAGCTTCGTCTAGTATTAATAAAGTTGGTTTCCTCAAAATAGCTCGTGCCAAAGCTAAACGCTGTCTTTCTCCAGTAGATAACGCTTTTCCACCTTCTCCAACCTTCGTATCGAGAAACTCTCTGCCAAAATTAAGTCCGCAAAGTTTTAGAGCATGCTCCATCTCATCTTCTGAAAAGTTTTCCCCCATTGAAAGGTTTTCCCTTACTGTCATCCCAAAAATAAAATCTGTATTGCTAACAAGTAAAATATGTTTGCGCAAAGACTTCTTTGAATAGGCAGTAATTGGAACATCATTTATTAAACATCTCTCATTATCAAAATACCCGCTTAAAAAGCGTACTAAAGTACTTTTACCAGAACCACTATAACCAACAATTGCAATATTTACGTTATTTGTAAAATCAAGTTTTAGGTTGATATTATCTAATACCTCTTTATCCCCATACTTAACTGTTAATCCATTAAGAGATATGCTTTTTAAATCTGTTAATGTCCTTGTTCCATCCGGAGCAGTGTGAGTAGTCTCAATAATCGTTAAAACTCTACTAAAAGGTGGAATAACTTGACTAAAAGCACCTAGATTTTTTGAAAAATTGCTAAGAGGTTCAAATAAATTCTCAGAATATAGATAAAAAGCAATCATAGTACCTATATCTGTCCTACCTATAGAAACTAAAACTGCGCCCACCCCGAAAATCACAAGTGGAAATATGGCGCTCAAATAAGAATAGCTTGCAGTATAGGCTTTCATATTGAAGATAACTTTTCTGATATTTTTTAACCATTCTTTAATATCAAACAAAAATTTCTTAATGAGAAAATTTTCCTGTTTATAAAAAATAGCAATGGGCAATCCTTCTATTTTTTCTTTTAAGCTTTCTAATACATTTGCATAAGAAATCCTCTCTTCCTGAGACGATTCGATAATTCCTTTTGAGTATTTTTTAAATACAAAAAAGTAAAAAGGAATAAAGATTACAGAAATTATACCGAGGATAGGATTGAGATATACCAATACGGCTATCACAACTAAAAATCTTAAAAGATTTAGAAGGATTGACGGTAAAAAACCTGAAACAACAATACCTGCCATCTCTCCATCAGAAAGTATCTTTGAAATATACTCTCCGCCCTTTTCTGAGATAAGTCTTTCTATAGAAAGCTTTTGCAGGCTTTCATATGTCTTTTGAAAAAAATCAGCTGTTGCTTCTTTTTGGAGATATTCGAACCTATACTCTGCTATAAAATTTAAAATTACCACAGTAGTTCTTATGACAAAGAGCGCCAACAAAAGCGAAATTAACTTTGACAAAAAAAATTTTGACTGCATTAAGTTAATTATTTCTCGATTAATAAAAGGTACCAAGGCTCCCAGTAAAGATATTACAGTCCAAAGTATGAGTATATAAAACTGTACCTTCCAATATGGTCTAGAGTAGTAAAGAATTTTCCTAAGATATTCTCTATGCATTTTTTCTACCCCCAAAGTAATGAGAAATATTCTTTAGAATTTTTTGCCAATTTCCTTTCTTGCTCATTATATATATCTTTTTTAAAACTTCATCCCAAAATAGGCTTTCAAAATTAACAAATTCACCAAAGCGCTTTTTTATGAGTAACGGATCTGACTCCAAAGAAATCAACGCTGCAGGACATAAATCTTGTAAATCTCCCATTGGTCCTATACTTTCGACACTTCCCATCACACTAAGACACCATGAATGCAGTAAAAGAGTATCTATGGAAAAAATAACTAACAAGTTCCTCCTCATGCCTCCCCCTACTCCCTTTACTTTCCCTTCTCTTGCCCATATAATATCTGGTAAGTGAAAGAATTTCAACCCGAATTGATTCTGGGTGGTGCGTAAAAAAAGTTGAAGTATATTGAAAAAAGTTGTAGTTTACTATAAAATAGAAATATTGCTATTTCTATTTTCTATTAGCTGTTCCTTAATAATATCACGGTAAGTAGGGCATGAGTCAAGCAATTCTTCATGAGCTCCATTAGCGACAATTTTCCCTTTATCAAGCACATAAATTTCTCTGCACTGAAGAACTGTTGATAATCTATGGGAAATCACAATTAGATTTGGAATGATAGCTTTTATATTCTTAAATATCACATTCTCTGTTTCGGCATCCACACCTGATAAAGCTTCGTCTAATACTAATAATGTTGGCTTCCTTAAAATTGCCCGCGCTAATGCTAAACGCTGCTTTTCCTCAGTATACAAATAAAATCAAATCTATTTGCTCTTCTCATATATACACATGTTTTTTATATATGGCACTTCTATGCTACTTAAAATCAATCAAATTTAAAATTATATAAATTATGAATTAATTTTTTTAAATTTATCTGCATTAATAATAACATTATTTAAATTTATAATAAAGCTTATTAAAGTATCAAAAAACGCTTTTATCTTCCATTTAATCAATTTAACTCTCAATCCCTTTAATTCCCTCAATCTTTCTTTGTTTATCTGCATAAAATAAAAAGCAGAAAGTAAAATTTTATATTTTGCCCTTCTGCTAACTATATAACTATGGCTCTTCTTCTCTTCGATTGCACATCTTTTTCATACAGTTTCTTCCTCAGTCTCAATCTCTTCTTTCTCATCAATCCCATAATTATACATATAATAGAAATACCCTCTCTTCTCTAATAGCTCATCTAATGTGCCTCTTTCAATGATTTCTCCATCCCTCATTACAAATATTTCATCATACCTTTTAATTATGGGTTACAGCAAGCACTGTCGCATCTAAATTTATAAGTGTCCTCTCTATAT
>NZ_JBNATX010000052.1:0-8936 GCF_049701115.1 Caldanaerobacter sp.
TGCATGTGTTAGGCACGCCGCCAGCGTTCGTCCTGAGCCAGGATCAAACTCTCCAATTAAAATCTACAAAGATTGGTTTCCTTCTCCTGAGAGCCCCACTGTTCACTTTTCAAGGTTCTTTTGCTTTTCGCAGTATTTTTATATATCAAATTTTTTCTTGTTTGTCAACCCTCTTTTTGTTCCGCCGGCTTACCGCCGGCGATTATGAATATACCACGTTTTAAAAATCGGTTCAACTCCCATAAACCCCAATAAATCTCAATTATGTCGAAATATCCTTAAAAACCTGCGCAATTTTTGCACATAGCTTTTTTTTACTCAATTTTTCAATTGAAAAACATCTTTTTTTATGGCCGTAAAAATTCTCTTGTCCAATTCAGGGATTTCTTTTTCTAAATTTCTAATCAAATTCTCAATTGAGTGGCGAGTAGTATTCCCTGCCATGGGGCACGGATTTTCCACCACAGGCAGGTTGTTTCTTTTCACCGCACTTCTCACTTCCTTCTCTCTCACATAAATCAAAGGCCTTATTAGCATGATTCTAGACCTGTCCAAAAACGTGACAGGTTCAAAAGTGTGAAGCCTTCCATTGTAAAACAAGTTCATCATAAAAGTAACTATCAAGTCATCATAATGATGTGCCAGAGCCACTTTGTTGCAACCCTTCTCCTTTGCAAAGTCATTCAGAGCACCTCGCCTTAGATTTGCGCATAAAGAGCAGGGATTTTTCTCTTTCCTGTAGTCAAACACGATTTTCTTTATTTCAGTATGCTTAACAAAAAAAGGAATACCCTTTTCTTCACAGAAATTTTTTATAGGAGTGGGGTCGAAATTCTCAAACCCTAAAGACAGCATGAGTCCCATTACCTCGAACTTTATCGGATAAAATCTTTTGAGAAGATGTAATCCGTAAAGAAGCGTGACGCTGTCTTTACCTCCAGACACTCCGACGGCTATAGCATCTCCCTCCTGTATCATCTCAAACTCCTGCACCGCTCTTCTTATTTTACCTAGTATCTTCTGCATATTCATCACCCCTCTAAATATTAATCCTCCCTTCTTTTCCATGTCAATATACAATTGCAAAATCAAGACATCTGTGGTATAAAAAACTTATCAAAAACCGTAAGGAGAGGTGCTATGGCAGACGTAATCTTAAGAAACATGAATATAAAGCGAATATTAGATGGACATCCTTGGATATACAGAACTGAGATAGACAGGATTGAAGGAGATTACAGCCCTGGAGATATTGTAAATGTGTTCACCTATAAAAAAGAATTTATTGGAAGAGGATACATAAACTTAAAATCAATGATATCCGTGCGAATTCTCACAAGAGACCCTGAAGAGGAAATAGGCGAAGAATTTTTTAGAAGGCGAATTAAAAGAGCATGGGAATACAGAAAAAAAGTGATGGACGATCTCAATTCGTGTCGAGTTGTATTTGGAGAAGGGGATTTTCTACCAGCTTTGATTGTAGACAAATTTGGAGATTATCTTGTCATACAAACTCTTTCACTGGGTATAGACAAATACAAAGAAACGATAGTGAAACTCCTTGTAGAAATATTAAATCCCAAAGGTATTTTTGAAAGAAATGACGTTGCTACAAGGGAAATTGAGGGACTACCTCAACAAAAAGGGTTTTTGTACGGCAAGTTTGACCCTGTACAAGAATTTGAAGAAAACGGGATAAAATTTTGGGTTGATATGGAAAATGGACAGAAAACAGGTTATTTCTTGGACCAAAAAGAAAATAGAAGAGCAATTCAAAATTATGTAAAAGGGGCCGAAGTACTGGATTGTTTTAGTCATACGGGTTCTTTTGCCGTTCACGCTCTTCACTACGGAGCAAAAAAGGTAGAAATAGTGGATATATCTGAAGAAGCACTTGAAATGGCAAAAAAGAACATAGAACTAAACGGCTATCAACAAAGGGCTGAGTTTATTAGAGAGAACGCCTTTGACCTTTTGAGGAGGTACGACAGAGAAAAGAAAAAATTTGACACAGTAATACTGGACCCTCCTGCCTTTACAAAGAGCAAAGAAACAGTCAAAGACGCTTTAAGAGGATACAAAGAGATAAACTTAAGAGCTTTAAAAATCATAAGAGAAGGAGGATTTCTCATCACCTGTTCCTGTTCTCAGCACATAAGACCAGATATGTTTTTAAATACAGTAAAAGAAGCAGCTTCTGACGCTAAAAGAACCATAAGACTTGTGGAACAAAGGACACAGGCAAAAGACCACCCAATACTGCTTGCCTCCGAAGAAACCCAATATCTTAAGTGCCTTATACTTCAGGTATTTTAAAGGAACACTCCCCTCATCTTATGCATACCCTGTAAAGAGGGAAAGTGCATAGATGAGGTGAAAAAATGGAAAGACAAGAATTGGGTTCTCGCCTTCTGTACGAAGGATTAGCAGGGTACGATGTGCTAGAACTTCAGATGATTCTTCAGAGTTTAGGCTATGACTCTGGCCCCATAGACGGCATATTTGGCCCTCGAACGAAAAAGGCCGTCATGAAATTTCAGCGAGACAACGGCCTTAAAGTAGACGGCATTGTGGGCCCTGAAACGATGAAAGCTATAAGAATGTTAGTACCCTAAAGCTTTCTGCTTCCTGGCTTTACCAGAGGAATACCCTCTTTACAAAGAGGGCATTCCTCTTTTTCATAAGTTTTAATCTGTAACTTTACAATTGACTCAAAAGGCACACCAAAATCTATTTTCCCATCACTTCTATCAACAATACTTGCTACCCCCACTATTTCTCCTCCTAAAGATCTGACCAATTCTATTACCTCTTTTACAGAACCTCCTGTTGTCACTACGTCTTCTACCACTAATGCTCTTTCTCCTTTACTTATCTCAAATCCTCTTCTTAGCTTCATAACATTGTCTTCTCTTTCCGCAAATAAAGCTCTTACACCGATTTGCCGCGCAACCTCATACGCCAATATAATTCCTCCAATCGCAGGGCCTATTACCACATCTATTCTGTATCCTTTGAACTTCTTTGCTAATTCTTTGCAAAAAATTTCACTGTAGTTAGGATATTGAAATATTTTTGCACATTGAAGGTACGTATCACTGTGTTTCCCAGAACTCAGCAGAAAATGCCCTTTATTTATAACTCCCAGTTTTTCGAAAATTTCCAAAACCTTTTCTTTTTCCATTTCCAAATCCCCTCTTTAAATTTTTATACTTCCAATAATTTCATTTATGTCTTCAATTTTGTTTTCTTCCATGTACTTTTTTATTCCATCAATAATCTCAACAGTACAGTAAGGATTTACAAAATTACAAGTTCCCACTGCAATAGCTTTTGCACCTACAATTAAAAATTCCAAAGCATCTCTGTAGTTCATTATTCCTCCCATGCCTATCACAGGAATGCTCACAACTGTGACTACTTCGTATACCATTTTAAGAGCAATAGGCTTTATAGCAGGTCCGGATAGACCTCCAATTATATTCTCAAAAACAGGCCTCCTTTTATCGATGTCCACAGCCATTCCCGCCACCGTGTTAATCAAAGATATAGCATCTGCTCCTCCTTTTTCCGCAGCTTTTGCACAAACTTTTATGTCGGTTACATTTGGAGTCAACTTCACTATGACAGTCTTACTGGTAGCCTTTTTCACCCTTTTTGTAATTTCAAAAATATCATCTGGATTTACACCAAAAGCCATTCCGCCTTTTTTCACGTTGGGACAGGAAACGTTAATTTCAATCCCTTCTATCCCTTCAACATCAAGTTTTTCTGCCATATACACAAATTCCTCTATCGTTTCTCCAGCAATATTTACAATCACTGGAACATCGAAACCTTTCAAAAAAGGAAGTTCCCTTTCAATAAACGCATCTACTCCCGGATTTTGAAGACCTATGCTGTTTAAAATTCCAGAAGCGGTCTCAAACAACCTGGGCGGAGGATTGCCTCCTCTTGGATTTACAGTAAGTCCCTTTACAACTATCGCTCCTAATCTATTAAGGTCGATGTATTCACTGTATTCTCTGCCAAAACCAAAAGTTCCTGAGGCAGTCATCACAGGGTTTTTAAGCTTTATCTTTCCAATCTCAACCGACAGGTTCAAAATAGCACCTCCTCTGCCCAGAAAACCGGTCCATCTCTGCAAACTCTTTTGTAAGTAAAGCCTTTACCTTCTCTCACCTTGCACGCACATCCAAGGCAGGCCCCAATACCACAGGCCATTTTCTCTTCTAAAGAAATTTGGCATAAGACATTTGCCTTCATCGAAATTTCCTGAAGAGCTTTTAACATGGGCTTTGGTCCACATCCGTATACTATATCCACTTCTCCTATCATTTCCTCGACAACAGAAGTTACCAATCCTTTTCTTCCCGCACTTCCGTCTTCTGTAGTCACTACAACTTCCCCTAACCCCTCAAATTTTTCCACAAGAAAAGTTTCTCTTTTAAAGCCTAGAGCGATGTACAGCTTCTGCGCCTTTACTTTCTTAGCAAGGTACAAAAGGGGAGCAATTCCTACTCCTCCGCCCACTATAAGAACTCTCTTTCCTTCCAAAATCTCAAATCCATTGCCATGAGGGCCGGTTATTTCAAGAATATCTCCCTCTTTCATCTGAGACAAATTCTCTGTGCCTTCTCCCCTTACTTGATAGAGAATTGTCATTTTCTCCTCTTCAAAGTCATTCACACTAAACGGCCTTTTTAAAAAGGTCTTTCCCTGGCAGTCTATCATTAGAAACTGCCCTGGATGAGGTTTTTTCCCTTTCCACTCAAATGTCATTTCATAGACCTTAGATGCTATTCTCCTATTGGACAATACTCTTGCCTTCATCTTCCACCTCAACTGGCAATGTATTTTCTTTTTACAAGGGCATTGTTGATCATGCCCGTCATCAAAATCACTTCTTCTCTTGCCGCCTGGCCATACTCATATTCCGAGTAGGCCTCTTTCCAAAAATCGCTCCTGTAGGCATATATCAAAGCTCTAGAGGAATTTATTATCGCTCCATATCCTTCTTCATCAAAGCAATTTACTACATCCTCAGCTGTTGCCCCCTGTGCTCCATATCCTGGTACCAAAAAATAAGACCGCGGCATCTCTTCTCTTAGTATTTTCGCTTCAAAAGGATATGTTGCACCTACCACAGCCCCTATGGAACTGTACCCGTATTTACCGACTGTCATTTTTGAGAGCCTGTTTATCATTTTTGCTACTTCTTGGTACACATAGCCGCCTTTTTTAGTTTCAATATCCTGTACGTCCTTTGAACTCCTATTAGAAGTCTTGACAAGGACAAATATGCCCTTGCCAAACTTCTCTACATCCTCTAAATAGGGTACCATGCTGTCCTCACCCATATAGGGATTTACAGTGATTGCATCAAACAAAGGGTTCTGAAGATACGCCTTCGAATACATTTTAGCAACGTCCTGTATATCCCCCCTTTTCACATCTGCTATCACTATAAGGCCTAGACTTTTAGCATACTCCGCAGTTCTGAAAAAAGCTTTAAAGCCCTCTATCCCATAAGCCTCATAAAAGGCAACTTGAATTTTCACGGCAGGAATAAGGTCATACACAGCATCAATTATCCCTTTGTTGAAAAGATACATGGCTTCTGCAATTCCTTCTACCCCATTTCCCTTTCTCCTAAACGCCTCTTCTTTTATAAAATCCGGAATCATCTCAATTCGCGGGTCAAGCCCTACAACCACAGGGGTTTTTTTAGCCTTGACACTTTCTATCAGCCTATCCACAAACATATTTCCCCTTCTTTCCATCAAAGTCATATCTCGACTTTTTCAAATTTCTTGTTTTTCTGATACCTTATTTGCCCTTCCACTATTGTGTATTCCACAACTCCTTTTAATTTCATCCCGTGATAAGGGGTGTTTTTGCCCTTTGACTTGAATTTTTCTTTATCTACGGTATATTCTTCATGGGGATTAACAATCACGATATCCGCAGTAGCTCCTACCCTTATTCCATTGGATATCCCCAGTATCCTTGCAGGATTCATACTCATGTAATTCACTAAGGCTTTCATAGTGATTATACCTGTCTGTACCAGAAAAGTGTTTATAACAGAGAATGCCGTTTCAAGACCTGATATTCCAAAAGGAGCCATGTCATAGGGAACTTTTTTATCGTCTCTAGTATGAGGAGCGTGGTCTGTAGCGATCGCATCTATAGTGCCGTCCTTCAACCCTTCTATCAAAGCCTCTACATCTTCCCTAGTCCTCAAGGGCGGGAAAACTTTTGTATTGGTATCGTAATTGTAGACTGCCTCATCTGTGAGAGTAAGATGGTGAGGAGTAACTTCTGCTGTTATACTTACCCCTTCCTCTTTTGCCCTCTTTATAAGCTCTACACTGCCTTTAGTGGAAACATGGGCAATGTGAAGCTTCGCACCTGTCGCCTTTGCCAGTATTATATTTCTTGCAAGCATCACTTCTTCCGCTTCCCTCGGTATTCCTTTAAGCCCCAGCATTGTAGCAATTATCCCGCTGTTTACCACTCCTTCTCCGCTTAATGTCTTGTCCTCGCAGTGAGTTATCATAAGGAGGTCATACATTTTGCCATAAGTCATAACCCTTTTCATAACTCCTGCGCTCATTATCGGGAAGCCGTCATCAGATAAAGCAACGACTCCAGCCTTTTTCAGCTTTGCCATTTCAGTTATTTCTTCGCCTTTCATCCCCTTTGTCATAGCCCCTATAGGCAGTACCTTCACTACTCCTTCTCTTTGAGCCACAGCCTTCACATACTCTACGACTACTTCACTGTCTATAGGAGGATCGGTATTAGGCATACAGGCGACAGTAGTAAAACCCCCTGCTGCAGCCGCCTCTGTTCCTGTCCTTATAGTCTCCTTTTCCTCAAAACCCGGCTGTCTTAGATGGGTGTGCATGTCTACAAAACCTGGAAGCACATATTTGCCTTCAGCGTCAATCACTACAGCATCGGAAACGTCGATATTCTTGTCAATCCCTTTTATTATTCCGTAATTTATAAGGATGTCGGCTTTTTCTTCACCACCAAAACCATCAATCACAATTCCGTTTTTTATGACTATCTTCATTTTTAATTCCTCCTCTCGCACAGAATTTTCAAAAGTGCCATCCTCACAGCCACCCCGTTTGTTACCTGCTCCTCTATTACAGAGTAACTAGCATTCGCAGCACCCGAGGTAACCTCCACATTCCTGTTTACAGGACCTGGGTGCATCAAAATAGCATCCGGTTTCGCCAGTCTCATTCTCTCCTCATTTATTCCGAAATACTCCCTGTACTCCTCAATTGAAGGAAATAGCCCGCTTTTTTGCCTTTCCAATTGAATCCTCAATCCCATCACAACATCTGCATCCTTTATAGCCTCTTCAGCGCTATAGCAGACTTTGACCCCCATTTTCTCTATCTGAGGAGGCATTAGTGTGGAGGGTCCCGCCACTTTCACTTCTGCTCCCAATTTCTTAAGTCCCCATATGTTAGACCTTGCCACCCTGCTGTGCATAATATCACCTATTATAGCAACTTTTAATCCTTTAAAATCTCCTTTTTTCTCCTTTATAGTCATCATATCCAAAAGCGCCTGTGTTGGATGTTCATTTATGCCATCCCCTCCGTTTATGATGGAAGCATTTGTGTATTTCGCAAGAAGGTGAGGAGTTCCACTCATATTGTGCCTTGTTATTACTACATCTGCTTTCATCCTTTCAACTGTCCTTATAGTATCTATCAAAGACTCTCCCTTTACCACACTGCTGGTAGCCACCTCTATATTTCCATAATGGGCTCCCAGGTATTTTGCAGCCATTTCAAAAGACAGCCTTGTCCTTGTGCTAGGCTCGAAGAAGATTGTCACCACAGTTTTTCCTCTTAAGGCCTGGGAATACTTTTCACCGTTTAAAAGCTTTTTCATCTCAAAGGCCAAATCCAGAATTTCCAGTATTTCTTCTCTTGTAAGGTCTTTAATCCCCAGAAGGTCCTTTTTGAGCATGACCCTTTCCCTCCTTTAAAAAAAGAGTAGTCCCCATTTCACAAAAAGGTGAAATGGAACTACTCTTTTTTCTTAAAATATACTTTTTCGTAAAAATCAAGAATTTAATTTTAGGCACAAAAAATCCTCCCCTCGTAAAGTTTAACACTCAGGGAGAATAGGTCTATATTCTCCCTTCTTAGCCTCGCTGGGCTAAATTAAAGGTGCTACTTTTCAGTTATAACTACTTTATTCACTCCATCCACTTCTTCCAGCATCACTTGAATTATCTCGCTTCTAGATGTCGGAACATTTTTCCCAACATAGTCAGGCCTTATAGGAAGTTCCCTGTGACCTCTGTCCACAAGCTCAGCAAGCTGTATTGCTTTGGGTCGCCCCAGGTCAATTATGGCATCCATTGCAGCCCTCACAGTCCTGCCTGTGTATATAACATCGTCTACTAAGACCACTATTTTATTGGCTACATCCACTCCAATATCTTTCTTCTTTACTACAGGCTGTTCAAGGTCTGTGGTGAGGTCATCCCGATACAGCGTAATATCAAGAGACCCCACTGGAGGTTCTTTCCCTTCTATTCTAGAGATGTACCTCGCAATTCTCTTAGCTAGAGGTACTCCTCTTGTCTTAATGCCTACTAAAACTACATCCTCTATCCCTTTATTTCTTTCAACAATCTCGTGAGCTATTCTTATCAAAGCTCTATCTATAGCTTTTTCGTCCATTATCTCTGCTTTTATTCTCATCCTACAACCTCCAAAAAAACCTTCTTGCACTGGCAAGAAGGTTTTCGATACTTCTTTTTATAAGACCTTGCCAGCCTCACAGGACCGCTTAAAGGCTTTTTTCTTTTATATATTACCACATTCTCTTCAAGTTGTCCATGATAGTGTAAAATTTCAGTAGGTGATGAAGCAGGAAAATGGGGTATGGATGTA
>NZ_JBNATX010000053.1:0-8860 GCF_049701115.1 Caldanaerobacter sp.
CTACCAAGCCCACAGCGGACTTTCACCGCCTAGTTATCGCCCATGCCGGGCGCACATAAAAAATCAGGGCAAACAAGAGCTTGCCCTGATTTTTTATTCTACTTTCTTTTTAAGAAGCGCAACCATTAAGGCAGTTACAACTGTACCGACTGCTATCACACCAATATAAAGAAGTGGATTTGAAACGGCTATAGGTATCACAAATATGCCTCCGTGAGGAGCCCTTAATTCAATGTGGAAAAGCATTGAAAGTGCGCCTGTAACTGCAGAACCCACCATTATAGAGGGTATTACCCTGAATGGGTCTGCTGCTGCAAAAGGTATAGCGCCTTCTGTTATGAAGGAAGCTCCCAATACCCAGGCTGCTTTACCTGCTTCTATTTCATCTTTTGTAAATCTATTCCCTCACCTTTCTATCCTCTCAATCTCAATTTTGTCTTTCAATGCATTTACTTCTTCAATAGTACCTGCTCTTGTACCTTCTTTCATGACCACAGAAGTTGACAGCGCTGCAGCTATTTTTATTGTCTCCTCAAGAGAAAGCCCTCTATATATTCCATGCGCAAAGCCTGCAACGTATGCATCTCCTGCTCCAACAGTTCCTTTCACTTCAACTTTTAGAGGTTTTACTCTAAATACAGCATCATCAGTTATAACAACGCTTCCCTCTTTCCCCATAGAAACTGCAACTATTTTTATGCCCAATTTGTTTAGTTTTTTCCCCTCTTCAATAATTTCTTCTAAAGTCTCAAGCCTTTTCCCTACCACATCCTCCAGCTCGTGAACATTAGGCTTTATCATAAAAGGCTTTTCTTCTATGCCGTAAAAAAGAGCTTGATTGTCAGCATCCAGAATCACTTTTAAATTGCTGTTTTTTAATTCTTTAATTATCTCTTTATAAAAAGTTTTAGGCACTCCCAGTGGTAAGCTCCCCGATAGTACAAGCACTTTAGATTTTTCTGCATATTTAAATATGATTTCCTTAAGAAGCTCTATCTCTTCTTCACTTATCTCGGGACCGTATTCATTTAAATCAGTCACTTCTCCCCTTGAAATATCAGAAATCTTTATATTCGTCCTCGTATCATTTTTTATCCTCACAAAATCAGTTTTTATTCCTTCTTCTTCAAGGCAGTCAATTATATAATTAGCATTGGGGCCCAAAAAGCCCAAGGCAATTACCTCATCTCCAAGGTTTTTTAAGTTTTTGGCTACATTTATCCCCTTTCCTCCAGCGTCAACTCTTGAACGAATCACCCTATTGACACTTCCAGGCTTTAAATTTTCGACAATTATTGTCCTATCAATTGCTGGATTTGCTGTCACTGTTGTTATCATCATCTTCATCCCTTTCAAAATTTAGTATCTCTACATTTGCCTGTTCATACTTTTTTATGACCTCATAATCTATCTCATCATCAGTTATTATTGCCGTGATATCTTTAAGATCTGCAAATTTTACAAAAGACTTTTTGCCAAACTTAGTGTGGTCTGCTACCACATAGACTTCGCTTGCTACCTCTATCATCGTTTTTTTAGTATTAGCTTCAATTAAATCTGGAGTCATAAGCCCATCCTCAAAAGATATAGCATTTGTACCTATAAAAGCCTTATCCACTTTAAACTGCCTTATGACCATCTCTGCAATAGGGCCAACCAATGCCCTGGTCCTCCACCTCTGTATACCTCCTGTAACGATTATTTCAATATCCTCATACTTTGAAAGCTCTATTGCAATTAAAGGAGAATTGGTGACAACTGTAAGCCTCATATTTTTTAAATTTCTCGCAATTTCCAGAGTAGTAGTACCTGAATCCAGAAGAATAGTATCCCCTTCTTCAATCAGTGAGGCAGCAATTTTACCTATCTTTCTCTTTGCTTCAAGCTCCACTTCTTCTTTCTCAAAAAAGGCTGGCTCATAGTGAGTACCAGTTTTTAAAATAGCTCCACCATGAGTCCTCTGTATGAAACCCTTTTCCTCCAGCACATGCAAATCTCTTCTTATTGTAGATTCAGAAACATTGAAGAGTTTACTTAGCTCCGCAACGCTTATACTTTTATCTTTACTTATAATTTCAGCAATTTTGAGACGCCTTTCCTCTCCAAACATCCTATCAGATACACCCATATTCATTCACATCCGTTCAATTTATTCCCGCTCAAATATGAATGATTTTGCTTAATTTTGATTATATACTACCGATTTTGATTTGTCAATGGGTAAAAAATAAAACAGGCATAAAGCCTGCTATAGTAAGAATGCTTTCGGTACTAAGAAAACAGGGGCTAAAATTTTGCTTTGTCAACAAACTGAAGAGTCCTCCAAGGAGGAGGACTCTTTTTTGTTTATGTTAGTTGGTTATCTTAATTATTACTACTTTACCTACACTGTTCACATAGAGTTCCACTGTTGTACCTTTTGCTATATCTCCGAGTCCAGCAAGTTTACCATCTTTTGATACAACTGTTACATTGCTGTCTAATGCGTATTGTGCACCATTCTCTAACTTAATACCGTAGCTGGAATAGTCACTTACCTTGACACTACCCTCGACATTAACTGGATTAACTGGCTCTAAATTTTTAATGATTACCCCATTTGCATCAAGCTTAAACACATATACTTTTCCTTTTACTGGAGCATCTGTAATTACATCTTTCTCAGAAGTGTATGTTACTTCTCCACCATTTGCAAGTACAGTGATCTTATAGTATGTCTTGTTATCAGCAACTGTATATTTTATAGGATCATCTTTTACATAACCGTATACAACTGATTTTACTTCACTTTCTGGTTTTGTTGTTATATCGCTATTGATAACTAGTACTTTCAGGTAATTGTAATCTCCTTCAACAGCCCCAACAACATTTAGTGATTTAACCGTAATGTCTCCAACTTTTACTACAGAGTTGTCTTTCAAATTGAATATTAATGTACTATCACTGAGGTAGAGGCTTCTACCTAATACTTTGTTAGTTGGATCATAAGTTACATTGTTAGCATCACGAACGTTGTACTCTACTTTTTTCACACTGTCTACTTTATTGTCTTTTACTGTATATGTTACTAAGTCTTTCTTCTCTGCATAAGTCTGTGCTGCTACTGCTGCATCATACTTAGCGTCTAATATCTTTTTGCCTTCAGCTGTGAGAAGTTCAACTTTTCCGCCTGTTAGCGGACCATATGCTTCAGCTGCAAGTGCTATAGCATAATTTTCAGCTGCTGCAGAAACTTTTAATATAGCATATACAATGTTACCATCTTTATCAAGTACAAATACACCTTCATCGCCTACTGCAGGAGTTTTGTTCTCAGCATATCCATTTACTGTATATGTCTTATCGTTGATTACAACCTTTGCGCCATCATCAATAACCGTTGTTACTTTTCCTTCCACTTTATCTCTTACAACCAGTATTGTCACTTTGGAGCCATCTACCGTAGTGCCATAGTAAATTATGTCATTAGCTTTTATATCTGTTACTTTGTCAACAGAACCTTTTACAATGACAGTCTTTACTGAATCTCCAGCTATTCTCAGGCTGCTATTTGCATTGATAAATTTGTCTCCAGCTTTTACATCTGCTGTAACTCGTACATTCTGATACTTGAATGAATCATTTACAATCATATAATTGTATGTCTTATTATCTGGAGCTAATATTGTTACACGTGCACCATCTTCTACTTTTGCTTTATCTAATACTTGATCTAATGTTGTCTTTCCTCCATTGTAAATTACAGTTACATCTGTAGGGCTAGGAATTTCTACTACTTTCTTGTTATCATTGTAGACAACGTTATTAACTACCTTAAATTCCTTTGCTGTGAAAGATTTCTCTGGTGTAGCCGTTACATCTACAAATACAGGTTCTCCTGTGCTCTTTACAGTGTATACTTCAACTACTTTACCGAGGTACTTGTTGAAATCTATATTGCCAGCATTTATAGTTGTAGCATCAGCAAAAGTAATTACTCCATCTTTTACTTCTATACCTTTAACCTGTACTTTCCCTGCTGCTACATTGCTGTCAACATTAGGTGTTGCTACTACTAAGTATTTTGTAACGTTTGCTACCTTTGATATGAGTTTATTCCCTTCTGTCTCTTTGCCATCTACATATTTTACCATCGGTGTCTGAAGTGCTCTGTCAAGTACCAATGCAAGGTCTCCACGGAGTATTACTTGGTTATAAGCAAGGTTGATTCCTGCTGTCAAACCTATGTCCTGTGCTTTTGCCAGTACTCCATAGGGCCATGAGAGGTCCTGATATCCTAATGCTCTCAGTACGAATGCTAACGCCTGTGCGTAGGTCAACTGTCCATTTGGATCGAATTTGCCATCGCCTACACCTTTAGCGATGCCCATCTGATATGCAAGGTTGATGTGTCCTACTGCCCAGTAATTCTGTGGTACATCTTTGAATACTGATTTTTCTGCTTTTGCCATTTCTGCCAAGCCTTCATAGCCCAGCATTCTGTTGACGAATGTTACCATCTGAGCTCTTGTAACTGGCTGGTCTACTCCAAACTTGCCATCCCCAACTCCCTTTGTAATATCAAGGGCAGCCAGCCTCGCTACTGCTGATGCGTATGGCGCATCGCTCGGCACATCAGTGAATGGCGTCGTTGCTGCAAAGCCTACCGCCATAGCGCCAAACACCAATGCGAAGCTTACGGCGAACGCTATTAACTTTTTGAGGCGCTTCATACAGTTAATCCTCCTCCTTGTACTTTAATTTTGAAAAGGGTTTTTTATTTTGTTTTTGAAAGGCATAAGCCTTTCAAAAATTTTTACCTATGTAAGTACATTTTAGAGATATTGGTACGCTACTGGATACGCAACCTGATTATATTATATCATCAGCCACATAGGGAGTCAATAATTGTTACCAATTTGTAATATTTCTGTAATATTGGTTTAACATTTTTATTTCTTCATCAACAGATGGTGCTGATAATATATTATTCGTTGTTTAGTTAATTCTCCCTTCTTTTTTGGTTTAATTTAATGTTTTTTTAACATTTCTGTAACATATTTGTGATAATCTTGTGATATACTGGTGATAAATTTGTGGAGAGGTTGAAGGGTATGAGGAAAAGGTTAATTTTTTTTGTAGTAGCAGTTGCATTGGTTTTTGCAGTATCAATACCAACAATAGAGCTAAAAGCACAGTCAAACAGGCCTTTTGTACCCGTTTTGATGTACCATCACCTTCAAAAGGAAGGAACTTTTGATTCAAAAAAATACGGAGGAGTGATAGTTGACCCTGAAAGATTTGAAAAGCAGATGCTTTATTTGAAAGCAGCGGGATATCATACTATAACTTTAGAGGAGTTAAGAGATTTTGTGCTTTATAATAAGCCCTTACCCCCAAAGCCTATTGTGATAACTTTTGATGACGGATATTTGAGTAATTATACTTATGCATATCCTGTTCTTAAAAAGCTTAATATGAAAGCAGCTATAAACATCATAGTAAGTTATGTTCCAGATGAGGTAAATAAACAAAAACCAAATGTACATATACCCCATTTTACATGGGAACAGGCGAAAGAAATGGCAGATAGTGGAGTTATAGAAATTGAAAGTCACACATATGACCTTCACAGCTACAGGTCAAATGGCTTTAAAAAAATTCCTATGGTGATGGGACCTGTGATAATAAATGGACATCTTGAAACGATGGAAGAATATAAACAAAGGCTTTATACAGACTTTTTGCGCTCAAGAGAGATAATTAAAGAAAAGATAGGCAAAGCCCCTATATGCCTGGCATACCCTTTTGGAGCAGGAAATAAGATAAGCGATGAAATAGCAAGAAAAGTAGGCTTTGAGATGGCGTTTGGAATACAGGAAGGAGTAAATTATTACGGGGATAACATAATGAAGCTTAAAAGAATCGCTGTTCGAGATTCTGATACAGGCCAGGATATAGTGGAAAAAATTAATAAATTAAGTCACGGTATAAACTTTATCCCTTTTTGGGATATTAAAGGAAGACAGTTTGAAAAAGATATTTTAAGCGCAATAGTGAAGGGAATTTTTGCGGGGTATGAAGACGGGTCTTTTAAACCTGAAAAACCTATTACAAGGGCAGAATTTGCTTCTTTGATAAATAAGGTCTTTTTGAAGGAGAAAAAAGTTTTAGAAAGAGAAGTGTATTTTAAAGATGTACCTAAAAATGCGTGGTATTACAAAGCTGTAGTAACTGTAGTGAATAACGAAATTATGAAGGAATATGAGGACAATACTTTTAGGCCTCAAAAACCTGTCACCTGGGAAGAAGCGGTTGATGTGATAAAGAAGTTTTTTGATTTAAATAGTCTTGATAAAAATATGTTTAAATCGCCTGAAAAAACGTTGACTAGAGAAGAGTTAGCAGTATTGCTGGATAAAATTATTAAGGAGTAGCCAAAAAGCTACTCCTTAATAATTTGCAAATAAGTTTTTGTGTTCATCAGCGAGAGTTGCCCATTTGTAGACAGAATATCCTATTGCATTTGCTTCTCTTGCTCCGTCAATTCCTCCTCTTAGCTCCTCTACAGTCGGAAGGCTTAATCCCCTTTCTGCATAGCCCTGCAATATCACTTCTATGTGGACATCATCTCCTGCCAACGCCCTTACAATATTTACAGAGTCCATCACAAAGTTTTTCGCATCGTCATAAGTGTAAGTTCTGTTTGATATGTTCCAGTAGTCCATAAGAGCTATCGCATCAAAGTATTTTGCCATTGTGGCAAAAGGATAACTGGGTCTATACTGAGGCGGGAAAGTGATTGCTATAAAAGATACATTTGAAGGTAGTTTACTTCTCACTTTTTTCGCATAGTCCTCAACTATCTGAGCGGCTTTTACCGGGTCTTTTTGCGGCAACTCTTCAATATCTGCTGCAACAGCATCCACTGTATGGCCGCTGGGAGTAACGTATGTCGCTACCTGCACTGTCAGGTCAGCGTCATAAGAGGGATTTTTTAGGTCAGTGTAAAGCCAGGCTATGACTTTTATGCCTGCTCTGTGAGCTGCTGGAACCACAGTATCAAGCCATGCTTTCCATTCGTCTGGAAATCCCGATTTAGAAGTTGCAACTTCAAGATAAATGTGAGTTATGTTAGAAGCCGCAAAAAGGCTTATATCTGACGCTGTAGGTGGAGTAGTGTATATGCTGTACCACACGCCCTTTCCAGCATAAGGCAATGTAGAAAGAGCCTGACCTATATTCCCTCTTGAAGGTGTGGTACCTGTACGCCTGTCTACCCCTGCGACGTAATCTTTCTTTTCCGGTTTATCGTAAACCGTAACGTATAAAGCTGAAATCCAACCTACTGTACCGTCTTTAAGGCGAACGTTATACCAGTCCCCTGATTTGTCTAATGCTTCTAAAATTTCTCCTCTATTTACCTGTGTTACAATATCATACTGAGTTCCAGGACCAGTTCTTATATTTACTAAGCCTCCACTTACCATAAGAGGCGGTAGGGAAAGTTTTGGAGTATCAGCAGGTAGAAGAGGATTTTGCACATTTTCTACGCTTGGAATGACGTTTATTATCAATTTGCCATCTTGCGTTACTAAATCGTAATTGGCATCTTTATTAAGTGTAATTGCTATTTGAACAACTGCAGATGATACCTGGCTTGGGATAATACCTTTTACTACATCATCGTCAAGTGCCATTGCTGGAAAACTTTCTTTCAAAACCGTGTTCTCCAAATTTACAAGAATAGCACTCTTTGCTGAGTCTTTTGTTACTTTGTAAGCCGAAGAATTTGTAGAGATGACTACCTGTTTCAAATCGCCTTGTTTGTTAAATTTTATATCTTCAACAGTGTAATATTTGGGCAAAGAAGCATCCTTCTGCTGTGAAGAAGTGGTATTAGAACTATTTTCTTCTTTAGGGGGATTCTGAGAAGCCTGCTGCGTCTGGTCTTTTGGAATTACCAGCCACCCTGCAATCCAGCCCTGTCTATTATCTTTAAGCTGTACTTTATACCAGTCTCCCAGTTTTGATAAAGCTTTTAATACTTCTCCTTTATTCACTGTAGTTATCACGTCGTATTTTGTGTCGGGTCCCGTTCTTATTCTTACTATATCTCCATTTACCACCACGTCCATTGAAATTTTTTGCTCTTTTGAAGTTATATATACAGTTTTTGCCTTTCCATCCCAATTGACGTCATTTTTTAAAGCCTCTCCAATAAATCTCAAGGGTACATATGTATAACCATAATTTATTAATTTCACTGAAGAATCTAGTTTGACTACCTTATCATTTATATATGCCGTGTCTTTGTAAAAGTAGAGGGTAATTTTGTCTCCCATGTAGGTAATTGTGACTTTTGTATTGTCGTAATCAACTTTAGCACCCATTTTTTCTGATACAAATCTCACAGGAACAAATACTCTGTCGTCAAACATGAGAGGCTTCATTGGAGGACTTTGTTTTTCGCCATTTATCACGATTGTTATGGGTGGGTAATTGTAGTAGACATTTTTGCCGTTAACATTGTACACTTCAGCGCCATATGCAGAAACTATGCTGTAGATTAGAAAAAAACTTCCCAGAATAAATCCAATTAAATACTTTAGCTTCTTCCTCAATCAATCCCCTCCTCTTTAGTTTTTTATTCTTAATTTTTATTGTAAACTACTTATGTTACAGTTTCATTTCAAAAGCATTACAATATGATTACAAAAACTAAGAAAATTCTACATTAAATGAGCAAATTTATAAATTCTTCAGCTGCTATTTAATGGAAAATACTGGAGCAGAAAATTTAAAGGCTGGGGAGTCCAGCCTTTACAGACTGTTGACAAAATATCGGGAACCCGTTATGATGAGAAGGGTTCCTTGTTTT
>NZ_JBNATX010000054.1:0-8845 GCF_049701115.1 Caldanaerobacter sp.
GGCTGTTAACCGGTAGGTTGTAGGTTCGAATCCTACCTGAGGAGCCAGTTTTTATGATGGCCCCGTGGTCAAGTGGTTAAGACACCGCCCTTTCACGGCGGTAACATGGGTTCGAATCCCGTCGGGGTCACCAACACAACATGGGCCTTTAGCTCAGCTGGCAGAGCGGTCGGCTCATAACCGATTGGTCCGGGGTTCAAATCCCTGAAGGCCCACCATTTTCTAACTCAATAAAAATGCGGCCCAGTAGCTCAGCTGGTTAGAGCGCTAGCCTGTCACGCTAGAGGTCGAGGGTTCAAGTCCCTTCTGGGTCGCCATCTGCCCCGATAGCTCAGTAGGTAGAGCAAGGGACTGAAAATCCCTGTGTCAGTGGTTCGATTCCACTTCGAGGCACCATTTATTTTTATTTTGCTGGCATAGCTCAGTGGTAGAGCAGTTGATTCGTAATCAACAGGTCGTGGGTTCGAATCCCACTGCCAGCTCCAGTGCTTATGCATATTAGAGGGTATCGACATTGTGTCGATACCCTTTTTTGTATATATACAGATTATTTGCTGAGTTTTATTTACTTTGTAGCAGGTTGTATTTGGGCATAAAATATTTCTTTGCTGATTTATTTCTCATTTAGAACATATTTACTAATAAATTTGCCTTTTATAAAAGCAATTGCATTTCTATTTTTCTTTTGTTAAAATAAAATCAAACCTTTAACTGGTAATTTAGGTAAAGGATTCGTGATATATGAAACTTTTTAGGAGAGAGGAGCATGAATTCGCAGATAATTGTTAAAAATGTCAGTAAAACTTACAAAGTATATATAAAAGAAAATGGCGTGATAAATACAGTTAAAAGCTTTTTTAAGCGAAGATACAAGTACATACAAGCAGTAAAGGACATTTCTTTTACTGTAAATCAAGGGGAAATACTTGGACTGATTGGTTTAAACGGTGCGGGGAAAACTACTACTATTAAACTAGTATCTGGAATTATTAAAGCAGATGAAGGTATTATAAGAATACTGGGAGAAGACCCCTTTTTACGAAGCAAAGATTACAGAAGAAAAGTATCATTAATAATGGGACAGAGAGGTCAGTTAGATCCAGACTTAACTATTATTGATTCTGTAAAACTTTTTGCCTCCATTTACTCTATTGACAAAAGAGAAGCAATAAAAAGTGCAAAATCAATGGCAGAAGAATTGGGCTTGTCAGAAATAGACCTGCAAAAACAGGTCAGAACCCTGTCTTTAGGACAAAGGATGAAAGGTGAATTGATATTATCTTTTATTCATCTGCCGGTAGTTATCTTTCTTGATGAGCCTACTTTAGGCTTAGATTTTATCACCCAAAGGGCAATTAGAAATTACTTAAAAAATTACAAGAGAAAATACAATGCATCAATAATATTAACAAGCCATTACATAACCGACATTGAAGATTTATGTGACAACATCTATATACTCCACAAAGGTCAAAAGCTATATTATGGAACAATTGAGAAACTGAAAAGTATGATTCCCAACATTAGAAAGGTTAGATTTAACGCAAGCAATTGTGCAGTTGAAAGAATCAGCAAATATTATAAAGTAGAAAAAGCAAGCGAAGAACAAGAATATTTCATCAGATTTAGTCCAGAAGAAACGATAAATGTGATGAGAGTTTTGTCAAATGAGGCTGAAATTTCAAATATAAATTTTCACGATGATACTCTCGATATTATCATAGAGTCATTGTATAAGGGTGCAGAAAAATGAGGACATTGTATGTTTTCATGGGATATTTTGACTACTCAATAAAAAGACTCTTAATGTATAGAATTTACCTTGTAGGGGAGCTTTTAAGTTCCCTAATTGTACCAATCCTAATAAACTTTTTTCTCTGGCGGTCTTTAATTGAAAGAAATCCCATAAATTACACTCTGAAAGAAATGATGATTTATATTATCATTTCTAATGCAATACTTCTATTCACAGAAATTCATGCTGAACATGACCTTGAAAAGGATATAAAAACCTACAGATTTGGCCAAAAGCTTTTACTTCCTGTGAATTATTTGACCAGTATTTCATACAGTCACATATCTTCAAGCCTTGCAAAGTTTGCAATTTTATATATGCCAGTAATTGTTGTGCTCTTAATCTGGGCAAAAATTGAAATCCCAGCAAACCGGCTGTTATACCTACCTTTAGCGTTAATTTTGGGTTTTTTACTCAATGCTTTATTTTCCTTTATAGTAGGATTGTTATCTTTTTGGCTGACAGAAATATGGGGCATAGCTGCCATCAGAAACTTACTGACAGGTCTTCTTTCAGGTGCCATTTTCCCTTTAGACCTTTTGCCTAGCAAAATTGAATCAATTATGCTAATGACTCCCTTCCCTTATATGACATACATCCCGTCAAAGCTTATATGCGATGCTAATTTTGACATTGAAATAGTAAATAAAGGATTATTTATTTCACTAGTCTGGGTGTTAATACTTGGTTTCATTGTTTTTTTACTTATGAAAAATGGATTAAAAAAATACACCTCTCATGGGGCGTGAAAACATGCTAATAGAATCTATAAGATTTTCAATTAAAAAAGCAATTCAATATAGAGCAAATTTGGTAAGCTGGTTTTTGGCAGACTTATCTTTATACACTGCGACATTTTTAGGCTATTACCTGCTTACTCAAAAAATTGACGTTTTTGGTGATTATAATAGAGAAGAAATTCTTTTTTATATAACCTGTTTCTTTTTAGTAAACAACCTATATGCAATTTTCTTTGCAGAAGCTGTTTCTAAGTTTGGACAATCAGTTTTAACAGGGTATTTTGATTTTGATTTACTAAAACCACAGCCTCTCATAAAATACATTGTACTAAAAAACCTAAATTTTCCTGCAGCTCTTTCAACCCCCTTGTTAATATTTCTAAATATATGGTGTATGAAAATATGTGGAATTAAATTGACAATAGCTTATATCATTTCAATTTTCAATGCTTCTATTTTAATGGGACTTTTATTTTTCATAGTATACAGTTTTACTCTTTTTGGTTTAAGGTCTGAAGCAATTTCAGCGATAGTCCTGCAGCTTTTAACAATGGCAGAAAAACCTGACACGGTTTTCCCAAAAATCCTCCGTAATCTTCTCATATATGCAATTCCCATTTTCTTATTTAGTGCAATTCCTGCAAGGATTGCCCTTGTTAAGAGCAATGTATATGAGAGTATATGGTGTTATTCATCTCCCTTATTATATTATTTGGTTTTAAAAATTATCCTTTACCAAGGGCTGAAAAAATACCAGTCGACAGGAGAATTGTGATTAAGACTATAAATTGCGTGACAGATAAAGCCTATAAAATTTGATGCTTTTGAAAATAAATTGGATTGAATTTTTGTAATCTTATGATATAATAAAGGCAAAGGAACTTAAAAAATTGAATATCAAAGTGCTAGGGGAGCCAGAAATGGCTGAGAGGGGATTCGTTCCCGACCCTTAGAACCTGACCAGGGTAATGCCTGCGAAGGGAAGCACGTTTTACGGAATCTGTAAAAAGTGCTCACCTTTTCAGGTGGGCATATTTTTATTATCTTGGAGGTGAGTATATGAAGCTGGCTCTTACAATTGCTGGTTCAGATTCAGGAGGAGGAGCAGGAATCCAGGCAGATTTGAAGACTTTTTCTGCCCACGGAGTATTTGGAATGAGCGTGATTACTTCAATAACGGCTCAAAATACTCAAGGAGTATTAGGGATTTTAGATGTTACCCCAGAAATGGTTTATCTACAAATGAAAGCTATTTTTGAGGATTTGTATCCGGATGCAGTT
Source organism: Caldanaerobacter sp. (assembly GCF_049701115.1). Classification (NCBI taxonomy): domain Bacteria; kingdom Bacillati; phylum Bacillota; class Clostridia; order Thermoanaerobacterales; family Thermoanaerobacteraceae; genus Caldanaerobacter; species Caldanaerobacter sp. Next base: position 3,817 of record NZ_JBNATX010000054.1, read on the forward strand.
AAGATAGGCATGGTATCCAATGAAGAGATTATAAAAACTATCGCAAAGGGCTTAAAAGAATACGGAGTAGAGAAAGTTGTTTTAGACCCAGTCATGATTGCGGAGAGTGGAGACCCTCTTTTAAAACCCGAGGCGATGAAAGCGTTAAAGGAGGAACTGCTGCCATTAAGCCTTGTTGTTACGCCAAATTTGATGGAAGCCAAGGAATTAACAGGAATGGAGATAAAGAACATTTCGGATATGAAGGAAGCTGCAAAGAAGATTTTAAGTTTAGGTGCGAAAACGGTTATAGTAAAAGGAGGACATTTAGAAGGAGAAGCGGTGGATGTGTTTTATGATGGAGTAGAATTTTATGAAATTAAGGCAGAGAGAATTAACACCAAAAATACACATGGGACAGGATGCACTTTTTCATCAGCTATAGCAGCAAACTTGGCTTTAGGATATGATTTGTTAGAGGCAGTGAAGAGGGCTAAAAAATACATCACAGGAGCCATAAAGAATTCTCTTTCTATAGGACATGGGGTGGGGCCCACAAATCATTTCTGGAATGTTGAATTTAAAGAATAGAATAAGGAGGATGTTTGTTATGGAAATAAGAGAGCAGGTAGTTCTTGTTACAGGGTCTAGCCGCGGCTTAGGTGCTGCCATTGCTAAAGCTTTTGCTAGAGAAGGAGCCAGCGTGGTAGTAAATTATTATAAAAGCGAAGAAAAGGCGCAAAAATTGTCAGAAGAGCTGGGAAGAAATTCTGTTGCTATTAGAGCTGATGTAAGAGATTTTAATCAAGTAGCTTCAATGTTTGAAGAAGCAAAGAAGTATTTTGGGAAACCAGTCACTACTATTGTGAACAATGCGCTGATTGACTATGTTTTTGACCCGATGAACAGAAAAACTCCTGAAACAATTGAGTGGGAAGATTATTTAAAACAATTAGAAGGAGCTGTAAAAGGGGCCCTAAATACTATAAAAGCAGGACTTAAAGATATGAAAAAGATGCGCTTTGGCCGAATTATAAATATAGGGACTAATTTGTTTCAGAATCCAGTGGTTCCTTACCACGATTATACCACTGCTAAAGCAGCTCTTATTGGTTTTACACGCAATATGGCAAAAGAATTGGGAGAGTATGGCATCACTGTCAACATGGTAAGCGGAGGGCTTTTAAAAGTTACAGATGCGAGTTCGGCTACCAGCAAAGAGGTTTTTGATTTAATTGAACAGACCACTCCTTTGAAGAAAGTTACTGCTCCTGAAGATTTGGCTGATGTAGTGCTGTTTTTTGCTTCACCTTGGGCGAGAGCGGTGACAGGGCAAAATTTGGTTGTAGATGGCGGCCTTGTGATGGATTGAATAAGGGGGTAAAGGTTGTGAAGAGGATAGACTTTACTTTGTATGCTATCACTGACAGGTCCTTTATAAAGGGGATGGACATAGCTGAAGCGGTGGAGATAGCTATTAAAAACGGTGTTACTGTCGTTCAGCTGAGGGAAAAAGATATATCCAGCAGAGAATTCTATGAAATTGCCCTTAAAGTAAAGGAAGTTACAAGAAAATATAATGTTCCTCTAATTATAAATGACAGAGTTGATATAGCCCTGGCTGTAGATGCCGAAGGTGTACATGTAGGGCCTGATGATTTGCCTGTTGGCGTTGTGAGGAGAATATTGGGACCTGACAAAATAGTGGGAGGGTCTGCGTATTCCGTTGAAGAAGCTTTAAAAGCAGAAAAAGAAGGAGCTGACTACATAGGAGCAGGATCCGTATTTGCACAGCCTGTAAAACCTGAAGCAGAGGTGATAGGTATAGAAGGAGTTAGAAAAATAAAAGAAGCTGTAAGTATACCTGTGGTAGCCATAGGAGGGATAAATAAGACTAATGCTTATGAAGTGATTTTGCATTCAGGAGTAGATGGGATATCTGCAATAGCAGGTATTTTTGATGGAGATATTGAGGCTAATACGAAAGATATGTTAAGGGAAATAAGAAGAGCTTTTGAAGAGAGGAGGAAATAATGTGGGGAGTGAGCTTTTGAAGCTTTTAAGAGACAAAAAACCTCTTATACATCACATTACAAATGTGGTTACAGTAAATGACTGTGCTAATGTAACTTTGGCTATAGGGGCATTGCCTGTCATGGCATATGCCCATGAAGAAGTAGAAGAAATGGTGAAAAATGCCAATGCTCTTGTTCTAAATATAGGTACCTTAAGCGTGGAAGAAGTTAATACCATGATAAAAGCAGGTAAAGCAGCAAATCAGTACGGTGTACCTGTGATTCTTGACCCGGTTGGAGCCGGAGCAACAAGTTTGAGGACTAAAAGCGCTAAGAGGATTATTGAGGAAGTCAGAGTTAGTGTGATAAAGGGAAATAGCGCAGAAATTTCTACTTTAAGTGGGAGAACAGGAAAAATAAGGGGAGTTGAAGCGGTAGAGGAAGAAGAAGATATATCCGATATTGCTTATGACCTTGCAGTAAAGTGTGGATGTGTAGTTGCAGTATCAGGAAAAGTGGATGTCATAACTGATGGAAAGAAAATTGCCTATGTAAAAAATGGGCATCCTATGATGGGGACAATAACAGGTACAGGGTGCATGCTCACATCAGTGGTGGCGAGCTTTTGTGCAGTGGCTGAAGATCATTTTGAGGGAACTTTAGAGGCCTTTATCGCATTTGGAGTTGCAGGGGAAAAAGCTGCCCAAAATCCGAAAGTAAAAGGCCCGGGAAGTTTTAAAGTAGCCTTTTTTGATGAGATATACAATTTGACTTCTGAAATTATGGAATCAGGGAGGAAAATTGACTTGATTGTAAAAGGATGATATAATTTTGTCAGATTATGTCGAAGATTGTTAAAGAGGGGGTGGCAGGTGAGAGGCAGCTAAATTATTACAAAAGACAAAAGCTAAAAAAGGAGGTACTAAAGATGAGGAGCATAAAGACAAAACTTTTATTGTTTATTGTTTTGATGATATTAATTCCTCTTGCTATAAGTGGTTTTTTTGCAACAAGAATTGCAGAATCTGTTCTTAAAGTTAAAATAAACGATTCCAACCAGGCTGCGCTCTCTGTTCTGAACAAATATGTGAGTTCTTTTAAAAAAGATACAGAGTCTATGCTTTACATTTTATCGCAATCTAGTGTCATATCTGATTACGATGAAAAGACTGTTACTGATGAGGTAGTGCTTAAAAAGCTGGAAGATGCTAAAAAGGCTATGCCTGATGCGATGAATGTATATTTTGCTACTCCTTCAAAGAAGATGATTTTATATCCACCACAGAATTTAGGAGATTATGACCCTACGGAAAGGCCTTGGTATAAGGATGCGGTAAATGCCAAGGGAGAACCTGTATGGACCAAACCTTATCAGGACTTTGTCACCAAACTTCCCGAAATAACAGTTGCAAAGGCAGTGTTTGATTCAAGTGGCAACTTAAAAGGAGTAGTGGGGATAGACATAACTTTAGAGCAGCTTTCAAAAAATATTGCCTTAATTAACATAGGAAAAACCGGTTACATTTACATACTCACAAAAGACGGTACATTTATAGTTCATCCTAGAAAGGATATGCTTTTTACTTCTATATATAAATACGATTTTGGGAAAAAGATAATGGAGGCTAATAACAGCACTGTTTACTACACTTTTAATGGGGCGTACAAATTTGCAAGTGTGAGAAATCTAGAGGCTTTTGGCTGGAAAGCAGCTGTTGCCATGGAGAATGAAGAACTTGTGCGTGACATGAACAAAATTACTAATTTCATAATAACAGTGAGCATAGTAATACTTCTAATAGGATTAATAATTGCTTACCTTTTCTCCAGTTCTATTGCCTCCGGGATAAAGAAGGTTGTAGCAGCAATGGAAAAAGCCTCTCAAGGGGATATAACGGTAAGAGCGGATGTAAAAGCAAAAGATGAAGTGGGTATACTTGCAAAGAGCTTTAATTCTATGCTGGAAGGCATAAAGAAGCTAATATTTGACATAAAGAGCGTATCAGAATCTGTAAACCACTCTGCAGAAAACTTGGCAGTTGCTTCAGAGCAGGCAGCTCAGGCTACACAGGATGTAGCAAAGGCGATTGAAGAAATAGCTCAAGGGGCATCAAGTCAGGCGAAAGAGGCAGAAGAAAGCGCCAATGCGACTGTGGTCTTAGGGCAGCTTATAGATAGCTCTCTCAAAAACGCTGAGAAAATAAACCATGAAGTAGAAAATGTGAACATGGTTTCAAATGAAGGTCTTGTTACGATAAAAGAGCTAATAGAAAAGACAAAGCACACAATACAAGCCAACAACAACGTAAAAGAGGCGACAAATTATCTATTAGAAAAATCGTCAGAGATAGAAAAGATAGTGGAGACAATAACAAATATAGCAGACCAGACGAACTTATTGTCTTTAAATGCAGCGATAGAGGCAGCGAGGGCGGGAGAAGCAGGAAGAGGCTTTGCAGTTGTAGCGGATGAAGTAAGGAAATTAGCGGAGCAGTCCTCACAGGCAGCGAGGAACATAGCGAACTTAATAGCAGAGATACAGTCTACGATAAACAACACCCACAGGACGGTAGAGGATTCAACGAAGTCAATAGAGGAGCAAAGCCAGGTAGTAAACATGACAAAGGACGTATTTGAAGGTATACTCAATGCGGTAAGGTTCATAGTAGAAAAGATAGAGAATTTGACAAAGTCTTTAAAGGAAATAGAAGAGCACAAGAACAAGATAGTAGACTCGATACAGAACATAGCAGCGGTATCAGAAGAGGCGGCGGCATCTGCTGAAGAAGTTTCGGCTACATCAGAAGAGCAATCAGCGATAGTAGAAGAGATGGCATCGACGGCGAATGAACTAAAAAGCTATGCAAATGTGCTGATAGAGGCGATCAAGCAATTCAAGGTAGAGTAAGCGGGGTATTTCCCCGCTTTTAATTTGTTGACAGAGTCTTTCTTATTTAAGTGGCATTTTGTGTTAATGCTTCGGAGTTGCAAAGCGACTAAACTAAGGCTCACTTTTCGGGCTCAGGCGGGGTACC
>NZ_JBNATX010000055.1:0-8705 GCF_049701115.1 Caldanaerobacter sp.
GCGAGCGAAGCGAGCGGCCACCTGAGCCTTTTGGCGAATTGGCCGGTACCCCGCCTGAGCCCGAAAAGTGAGCCTTAGTTTAGTCGCTTTGCAACTCTGGAGCATTAACACAAAATGCCACTTAAATTAATATGGTTTTGTCAACAAACTGTAACACCTCGAAAGAGGTGTTTTTTATTGACTTTTAAAGGAAGTGCGAATATAATATTTATTGTACTGACTAGTCAGTATAAATTTTAAAGTAGGGAGGGCGAAATGTGAAGGCACTTAAAGTAGCAGCAAAAGAGTTAGAGAGGATAATAAAAAGCAGATTTATAAGAGTAGCAGTAATTGTTGTGGCTTTTATGCCTTTGCTTTATAGCTTTTTATACCTTTACGCTTTTTGGGACCCTTATTCAAAACTGGATAAACTTCCTGTAGCGGTGGTAAATGAAGATAAAGGAGGCATATCAGAGGGTAAAGAGACAAACTTTGGAGATGAAATAGTAAAAAAGCTCAAAGAAGACAAGGAATTTAGATGGGAGTTTACAGACTATAAAAATGCTATTGATGGATTAAAGGGGGAAAAATATTATTTTGCGATTGTAATTCCAGAGGATTTTACTAAAAATCTTTTGACTGTTGATTCAGACCATACCAAAAGAGCCTCAATAGAGTATATAACTAATGACAAGAAAAACTTTTTGGCAACTCAGATAGGAAATAAGGCTATAGAAAGCCTTCAAACAAAAATATCTAATTCCATAAGAAAAGGATACATTGATACTATATTTAAAAATTTGCAAGAACTGGGCAAAGGCTTAAAAGAAGCATCAGAAGCGGAAAATAAACTTTCAGCAGGCAGTTTAGAACTCTCGAATGGAGTAGAAAAGTTAAGTAATAATATGAATAAAGTTACAAAAGGTGGTTTGCAGTTAAAAGAAGGGATTTACAACTTAAAAGAAGGTCTTCCACAGTTGCTTAATGGCTCTGAAGCTTTGTATAACGGAGTAAACATTCTTTCAGAGAAATTTTCATCCTCTGGTGATGTAAAAACTTTGTCAGAAGGTGCAAAATCACTTACAGAAGGAATTTCAAAGCTTAATCAAGGGCTTTATGAGGCATCACAAAGCGCTTTGAAGTTAAAGGAGGGAGTTTCTACACTGACACAGGGGTACAGTCAGCTAGGTCAAAATGTTTCTGATTTTACTCAAAGTGTTTCACAACTGGGGAGTGGATTAGAGCAAATGACGGAATCTTTAGCCCTTGCGCAGAAAGCTCTTCAAGAATATATTGCAAAACATCCAGAGGAAGTGAATGACCCAAACTTACAAAAAGCCCTCCTTATAATTGCAGAAGCAAAATCAGGAGTTAGTTTGATTGAAGAAAATAACCTAAATAAGAGATTATACCAAGTTCAACAGCTAAGTGATGCACTTTCTAAATTGCAACAAGCTTCCATTTCATTAAATAATGGAATGGATTCTTTAGCAGCAGGACTTTCATATATGACCAATGCTTCTTCTCAATTAGTGGAAGGTTCAGGTAAATTGTATTTTGGTTTGTCTCAGTTTACAGAAGGCATTAAGATAGCTGGAGAAAAGTTAAAGGATGTCTCGGATGGATTGTATAGATTGAATACGGGAATAAAAAATGTAAATGATGGGGTTTCAAAGCTTTATGATGGAATTGTTCCCTTATCGGAAGGAATTTCGGCTTTAAAGAATGGTGCTTTAAAGCTTTCTGAAGGTGCTAGAACATTGCACGACAATCAATTTCTTTTAGCGCAGAAATTAAACGATGCTTCTTTAAAACTACAGCCATCAGAATTTGGTTCTGATAAAAGAGATGTGCTAAATGAGCCTATCATTTTAGAGACAAAAAAACTTTATCCTGTTAAAAATTATGGGATAGGATTTGCACCTTATTTTATACCCCTTTCCCTTTGGGTAGGTTCTCTTATCCTCTTTTTCTTGATAGACATATTTGACAGAGATAAATATGAAGGATTAAGTAATGTTTCAATTCAAATAGGCAAATTTATTTCGCTGGCAGTTGTTGGCATAGTACAATCTTTTGTATCCAGTTTTATTCTGGTAGAAGGCTTGAAATTAGATGTCCATAATCTTTTATATTATTACTTCATAAATGCGGTAATGTCCGTTGCTTTTATCGCTATAATTCAGCTTTTGGTTATGCTTTTTGGTATTGCAGGAAAATTCTTTGCCGTTGTACTTCTAATGCTTCAACTAACCTCCTCAGGAGGAACTTTCCCAATGGAGCTTTTGCCTAAGTTTTTCAATGTGATAAATCCTTACCTGCCGATGACTTACGGAGTGGCAGGGCTAAGAGAAGCGATATCTGGAGATAATATCAGTCTGATACTTCACAATATCTATATTATAGCGGGATTTGGTGCATTGTTTTTGATTTTTACAATCCTTCTAGCTGAGCGAGTAGACAAAATAGAGATAGTACAAAAATTAAGGCAAATGTGAGGAATACCAGAAGGTATTCCTCGTTTTTTATGGATATTGTTCATTCTGTACTTGACTTGTATATGTGATTATGATACTTTAGATTATAGATAATGATAATCATTTTCATAATACTATAAAATACTCTCTAACAATATTGTTAGATACAAATTTATGAAAGTAGTAAAAAATATAAAGGGAGGAGAGAAAGTGAATTTATGGCTTAAAGCTTTTCTTTATGTAGTCATTTTTAGCATATTACATTTTGGTTATGAATTGACAGAATGGAATTTTCTTATTCCTTTTTGTGGAATTAATGAATCAGTATTTCAACATCTAAAAATGGCCTTTTGGGCTTATCTTATCACTAGTATTGTAGAATATGGAATTTTTAGGAAGTCTATTCAAAGAAAAGAACAATTTTTGTATACCCGTCTTTTATCTGCGATTAACATACCATGGTTCACATTGCTTGTGTGGTATCTTATTCCCGCTTTGTTTGGCAGACTGGAAAGTTTACCATTAGAAGTAACCTGGGCACTTTTTACTACTTACTTCTCAGCGGTAGCAATCATGTTGATAGAAAAAGCACAAAATATGGTTCTACTCAATAAGGAGGTCAAGATTGTAATCCTTGTATTTACATTCATTGCGGCATTTATCTTTATTTGGTTTACATATAAATTACCCTGGATAGATTTATTTATAGATCCTGATAAAATAAAATGAAAAAGAAATAAGCTACTTTATTACATGATTTTTTATTTTTGTAAGGATATTGACAGTTCTGTTTTTCAAATATATAATATCCTTTAAGGGGGAAAACGATTGCGCAAAAATTTGCATTCTATGTCAAATTGGCGCATATATTTTTTCACATTTTATTAAAGCGTTTGCACAAATAGGGGGTGATAAAAAATTGGAATATTTTTATAGGTATTGAAAATGTGTCTATATTGTAGAAAGGAGGATGCTTATGAGTAGTAAAAGGAAATTTTTAGGGATTTTGTTGGCATTCGTGTTAGTTTTTTCTGCATTATTTAGTTACTTTCCAGGGCAGCTGGTTAAAGCTTCAGTGGATGAAGCTAAAGTTACAGCCGTAGTAGCAGGGAATTTCCAGTCAAAATTGGGAGATAATGATTGGAACGGTAGCAGTAGCGTAACAAAGATGAACTATAAAGGTTATGGGTTTTACGAATATGAAACACCGATTGCACTGCCTGCTGGAGATTATGAATATAAAATTGTGATTGATTCTTCTAGATGGATACCAGAAGGTTATGGCAACAATTTAAAATTTCATCTTGAGTCTTCTTCAAAAGTAACTTTTTACTTTAACTATAATACTTTAAAGATAACCGACTCTACAAGATATACTCCTATTCCTGAAGATAAACTTCCTAGAGTCGTTGGAACTATACAATCTGCGATAGGAGCAGGGAATGATTGGGATCCTTCATCATCTACTGCTATAATGAGGGATTATGAATTTAGAAATATTTATGAATTTAGTGCAAACGTTCCAAAAGGAAATTACTTATTTAAAGTTTTTTATGACAATAACTGGTACGGGGATAATAGTTATGGATTAGAATATGGCAATATCCCTTTAAATTTAGATAAAAATTCTAAAGTTACATTTTATTTTGATATAACTTCTTACAAAATATGGACAGAAGTGACATCTATAGATTCATTAGTACCATCAGTGCCTACAAGGCCTTTAAATGACATATATTATGATGCTTTAAAACATGATACACATGACCCATTTTTCCGTTCACCTTTTGGTGCGATTAAAACGGGTGAAATTGTTACATTGAGGATACAGGCAAGAAATAATAATTTGGAATCGGCTATTATTTCTTACTGGGATGATGTGAAAAAAACAAGAACTGAAGTGCCAATGTATAGGATTGGAGAAAGCCCAGATAGGCAATATGAGTATTGGGAAGTAAAACTCTCTTTTGATCATCCTACAAGAATTTGGTATTATTTTATATTAAAAAATGGGACAAAAGTTGCTTATTACGGAGATACTGAAGAACAATTAGGGGGAGTGGGAAAACCTTCAGATACGGTAGGTAAAGATTTTGAGATAACCGTATACGATAAAACTCTAGATACGCCTGACTGGATGAAAGGGGCGGTAATGTATCAGATATTCCCGGATAGATTTTGTAACGGAGATACATCGAATGACCACCTTAAAAAATATAGCAGGGGGTTTGAGCCTGTAGAATATCACGATGACTGGTATGACTTACCTGATAATCCAAATGATAAAGGTAAACCTGGCTATAAAGGGGATGGCATATGGAGTAATGACTTTTTTGGAGGAGATTTGAAAGGTATAATTAACAAATTAGGCTATCTAAAAGAATTAGGCATTTCTGTAATTTATTTAAATCCAATATTTCAATCTCCTTCGAATCACAGGTATGATACTACTGACTACACAAAAATAGATGAGCTTTTAGGGGATATTGATACTTTTAAGACTTTAATGGAAGAGGCTCATAAAAGAGGTATAAAGATAATACTTGACGGTGTATTCAATCATACGAGTGATGACAGTATTTATTTTGATAGGTATGGTAAATACTTAAACAAAGGAGTTTTGGGCGCTTATCAAGCATGGGAACAGGGAGATCAGTCAAAGTCTCCATATGGTGACTGGTATGAGATAAAACCTGATGGTACCTATGAAGGATGGTGGGGATTTGACAGCCTGCCTGTCATAAGGCAGATTAACGGGAGTGAGTACAATGTAAAAAGTTGGGCCGATTTTATTATAAATAATCCTGATGCTATATCCAAATATTGGCTAAACCCGGATGGAGATAAAGACAAAGGAGCTGATGGATGGCGCTTAGATGTAGCTAATGAAGTGGCTCATGATTTCTGGGTACACTTTAGAGAGGCTATCGATACTGTTAAACCAAAGGCTCCGATGATTGCTGAAATCTGGGATGATGCGTCATTAGATTTACTGGGAGATTCGTTTAATTCGGTAATGAATTACCTTTTCAGGAATGCTGTGATAGATTTTGTGCTAAATCAAAACTTCGATGACGGAAATGTTGTTCACAAACCTATAGATGCTTCTAAACTAGATCAGAGACTAAAAAGCATCTATGAAAGGTATCCATTGCCGGTATTTTACTCTACAATGAACCTTTTGGGTTCTCACGACACAATGAGAATATTAACAGTTTTTGGCTATAATTCTGCAGATGAAAATCAAAATTCTCAAGGTGCAAAAGACCTTGCGGTAAAAAGGTTGAAACTTGCTACTATACTCCAAATGGGTTATCCAGGTATGCCTTCTATTTACTACGGTGACGAAGCAGGACAATCAGGAGGGAAGGACCCAGACAACAGGAGAACTTTCCCATGGGGGAGAGAAGACAAAGACTTGCAGGACTTCTTTAAAAAGGTTGTAAACGTGAGAAATGAAAATCAAGTTTTAAAGACGGGAGATTTAGTGACTTTATATGCAGAAGGTGATATCTACGCTTTTGGTAGAAGAATTATAAATGGGAAGGACGTCTTTGGCAATTCTTATCCCGACAGTGTGGCTATTGTAGTACTTAACAGAGGAAATTCTTCTAAATCTGTGGTAATAGATACTACAAAGTTTATAAGAGATAGAGTTGCTTTTACAGATGTTTTAAGTGGAAAGAATTATACTATCGACGATGGACGAATAGTCGTAGAAGTTGGGGCAATGGATGGAGCAATACTCATTTCAGATACAGGACAGAATTTAACAGCACCTACTCCTATCAGTGATTTAAAGGCTATATCAGGTAACGGCAAGGTGGAACTTTCATGGAGTGCAGCAGATAAGGCCGTAAGCTATAATGTTTACCGTTCTACAGTAAAGGGAGGACTTTACGAAAAAATAGCTTCAAATTTGAAGGATACTAGTTATACTGATATATCTGTTATAAATGGATTAAAGTATGTGTACGCTATTACAGCAGTCGATATGGATGGCAATGAGAGCAGTTTAAGCAATGAAGTTGAAGCATATCCGTCTGTTCCTATCGGATGGGCAGGGAATATGAATCAGGTTGATACACACATAATAGGGGTAAATAATCCTGTCAAAGTGTACGCTGAAGTTCGGGCTGAAGGTTTAACAGAGAAGCCAGGGCAGGGAGAAAATATTATTGCACAATTAGGATACAGATACATTGGGGATACTGTAGGAGATACTGTGTATAATTCAGTCTACAACATAATAGATGGCGTTGTAATAAGCGAAGATTGGACGTGGATTGAAGCAAAGTATGTGGGTGATTCAGGAAACGACGATAAATATATGGCAGAATTTATACCTGATATTGTAGGCAAGTGGGAGTACATCATGAGATTTTCATCCAACCAGGGACACGATTGGGTTTACACTAAAGGATCTGATGGTAAAACAGATGAAGCGAAACAATTTTTAGTCATGCCCTCTGATGATAAACAGCCGCCAACTGCTCCAGTATTGGAACAGCCTACTACAGAATCTTCTAAAGTTACACTTAAATGGAGCGAATCTGCTGATAATGTGGCTATTTATGGATATGAAGTTTATAGATCCGATAATGAAGGGGGACCTTTTGTAAAAATTGCGACAGTAGGGAAGGATACTCTTACCTATGTGGATACAAGTGTTTTGAATGGAAAGACGTACTACTACAAAGTTGCAGCAGTTGATACTTCTTTCAATAGGACTGCATCTAATTTGGTTAAAGTTACTCCAGATATAATACCGGTAGAGGTTACATTTAATGTGACAGTGCCAGACTATACCCCTGATGAGGGGATATATATTGCGGGAAGCTTTCCTGATGCTTTCTGGAATCCAGGAGCAAAGAAAATGGAAAAAGTAGGAGATAATGAATATGCTATTACCTTAGTACTAAATGAAGGTACGGAATTAGAGTATAAATACACTCGAGGCGACTGGGGTAAAGTAGAAAAGGGAGAGTACGGAGAAGAGATTTCAAACAGAAAAATAAAGGTTATAAATCAAGGTTCCAACAAAATGGTGATAAATGACACAGTTCAGCGCTGGAGAGATATCCCAATATATATCTATTATCCGAAAAATGATGAAAGAGTTGATGCAAGCACAAATCAGATTGAAGTTAAGGGAGATACTTATAAAGGAGCTAAAGTTACAATAAATGGAGAATCATTTGTACAAAATGAAAATGGCACATTTGTAAAAAAAGTTACTCTTGAATATGGGGAGAATATAATCAGAATTCACGTGGAACCTAATGATGGCAGCAATAATTCTGAGTTGATAAAAGATATAGAAATAAAGGTTGTAAGGGAAACTGTGTCTTCATTACCAGAGCCACAGCCAACACCATCACCCGAACCACAACCAACGCCAGAGCCACAGCCAACACCATCGCCAGAGCTACAACCGACACCATCACCGGAGCCAAAGACATCTTCAGAGACTAAAGGTGTAGAGGTAAGCCAAGGCAAAGTAATAGAAAGTGCGGATAAAGCAGTACTTGTAGTTGATGAAATAAAAGTATCAAAAGACATAAAAGATTCCACAAGAAAAGAAGTGCAGTTTGACCTTACAAATATATCCACAAAATCTGTAAAAGCATTAGAAATACCCGTAAGTGTGTTAAATCTCATTGCAGAGAATCAAAAAGATGTAATAGTAAAATCAGATGAAATAGCCCTTAAATTTGAATCGAAGGTACTTGCTGTATCAAAAGAAGTGCTGGATTTAATAAACAAGGAAGGCTCAATAACCCTTACAATAGAGAAGAAGTCAAAACCTGAAGCCAACACTTATAAGCCTATGTCAAACGCCTATGACATAACAATAAAAGCAGGAGAAAGCAAGATAAAATTAGAATCCCCTGTTAAACTAACATTTGAAGTGAAAGATGCAAAAGACATAAGAAAAGTTGGAGTATACTATCTAAACGAGGTAACAGGGAAATGGGAATATGTGGGAGGTAAAGTTGATAAAAATACTAACACAGTAACAGCAGAAGTAAAGCACTTCTCAACATACGGAGCGTTTGAATATGACAAGCAGTTCAAGGACGTGCCAAAAGACTTCTGGGCATATGATGTAATAAATGTACTGGCATCAAAGCATATAATAAAAGGCATGGATGATGACAACTTTGTACCAAATGCAAAAATAACAAGGGCAGAATTTGCAGCATTGATGATAAGAGCGCTGGGGATAGAAGAGAAGCCATACAAAGG
>NZ_JBNATX010000056.1:0-8094 GCF_049701115.1 Caldanaerobacter sp.
AAAAATTATTAGGAGGTACGTTTATGTGGGATAAAGTATTTATTGTTCCAGAACCTAAAAGATTTGTTTTTAATGGCAATTGGTTCTCGTTTGATGGTTTTAATAATTTACCTGAATTTTTTAGAAAAGAGTTTGACATCCCTCAAGGTAGTTGGGTTATTAAGAAGATAGATAGAGAAGGCACGGGTTTAAAAATAAAAGAAGGAGAGGTAGAGATTTGGGGGGAGGAGAAGGTCTCTTATGCTACAATTATACAGATTGTAATGCAGACAAAAAATCGCCTTCCAGAAATAGAGATAGAAGAGGAGTTTCATTTTCCATTTAGAGGGTATCATTTGGATATTGCTAGAGGTGGAGTGCCCAATTTAGATATTTTTAAAAAGATTTTAAGATGGTTGTTTTTACTGAAATACAACTATTTTGGTATTTATTTCGAAGACCTTTTTCCGTGGGATAAATACCCTCAGATTGGAAAATTGAGAGGTAGATTGTCAAGAGAAGAATTAAAAGAAATAATATCTTATGGGGAGAATTTGGGCATAGAAGTTTTTCCTTCTCTTGAGCTTTGCGGCCATATGGAAAATATATTATCTCTTCCTGAGTTTACAAGGTTTAGTGAATGGCACAGACCCCAGGAAGGCACCATTAATGTTTCTGATGAAGAGGCGAGGGAGTTTACATATGACCTTTTAAGAGAAGTTGTAGAATTTTTCCCATCAGAGCACATTCACATTGGAGGAGATGAGACATGGGCCCTTGGGAGGGGTAAAAGTCTTGACAAAACAAATGCCTTCAAGGGACCAGAGCTTTTTGAACTTCATCACAGGAATTTAATCAACTTAGTCAAGGAGAAAGGGAAAACCCCTGTAGTTTGGGGAGATATGATGACAGGGATGTATTTAAGGCCTGAGGAAAAGGAAAAATGGAAGGTGGTACTTGAAAGTGAAATATGGGATGATGTAATTATTGCTAACTGGGATTACACAAACCTTTCTGAGGAGCACTTCCGCGAAAAAATAAATCTTTTTGGGAAAAGGAAAGAAAAGCAAATAGTATGTCCTGGTTTTTCTAACTGGGGAAGATTTTATCCAACTTTTGACATAGCCCTGACTAACATAAAGAATTTTTTGAAAGCGGCAAGAGAAGAAGGAGTGAAAGGATTCTTAGTTACTTCATGGGGAGATGACGGAGCAGAAGCCCTTTACAGCTTTTTAGATCCTTTGATATTTGCAAATATGGAAATTGCAGAAGGGAATGGGAATTGGGAAGAAAAGTGGATTGCGCTTTCTGGAGAAAGGCATGAAGTGCTAGAGGTAAGAAAATTATTTGGAAATGACCTCTTTTCAATGACAATTAAGCATGTATTTTTAGGAACACCTACTTTTAGATATCATTCAGAAGTCTTGAAAGGTCAAAAAGAGAGAGAAAGTACGGGTGATATGTGGATGGATTACTATTTTGGGTTTTTAGAAAAGCTTAAAGATACCAAGACTCTTTTAAAGGAATATGAAAAAATATTGGAAAAAGTTACCAATATGACACTGCCAGAGGATTTAGAAATGATAAGGGATATGTTAAGAATTGGAATAAAAAGGCTAAGAGGGGAACTCAATTTTTCTGATTTTGTTGAATTTGGAAATAGATATGCAAGGCTTTGGCTTTCTGAGAGGAAAAAAGAGAATTTAGAAGTTGTAATTGCAAAAATTTATGGAGCTGCTGGAAGGGCTGACTTGAAGGTTTTCTAAAAATTTTTCACAGATTAGAAGGAATTTTTGAGTATGTGTCGAATATAATAAAAAAGAGGTTAATTAAAATAATAAATAAACCTTTCACATAAAACAAAATTTATTGAGGGTATGTTGTGGTGCATTAGAAGTTACGTTTTTATTGTAACTGCTATTGTTGACATACCATGTGTTTTTCTTTTGAAGACTTAATTAAAAAATATAATAAAGTCTGTGAGGGAAAGAAAATGACTCAAAAAGATGCAGCATTTCACATTGAAAGGCTTTTAAATTTTGCACTTAAAAAAGGATTGATAGAGGAGTTAGATGTGATTCCAAGCCGCAACGCACTTATGGACCTGTTCAAAATAGAAAAGCCCTATGAGGGTGAAGTTCCTGAGGAGGAATTAGACACCCCCTCTCCTATTTTAAATAAATTGCTAGACTATGCGGCAGAGGTAGGTCTTATTGAAAACACTGTTACCTATAGAGATTTAATGGATGCAAGAATTATGGGGCTTTTAATGCCAAGAGAATCAGAAGTTGTAAGAAAATTCAATGAAATTGCATCAAAAGATGGGATTGAAAAAGCTACAGAATATTTCTATGAGCTTTCTAAAGCTTCTAATTATATACGCATGGACAGGACTTCACAGAATTTATACTGGCGCACTCCCACTGAATATGGGGCTTTAGAGATTACAATAAATCTTTCAAAGCCGGAAAAAGACCCAAAAGAGATAGAGAAAGCCAAGAAAATTCCCCAATCAGGATATCCAAAGTGCCTTCTGTGCATTGAAAATGTTGGCTTTGCAGGAAATTTAAATCATCCAGCAAGGCAAAATTTAAGGATAATACCCGTAAAAGTTGCGGGAGAGCAATGGTATTTCCAGTATTCACCTTATGTCTACTACAATGAGCACTGCATCCTCATACACGAAGAGCATATACCTATGAAAATTTCAGAAAAAACTTTTGTGAGGCTTTTTGACTTTATTGAGCAGTTTCCTCATTATTTTATGGGTTCTAATGCGGATTTGCCAATTGTAGGCGGGTCAATTTTAGTCCATGAGCATTTTCAAGGGGGAAGGCATACCTTTCCAATGGAGGAAGCGCCTATAGAGGAATATTTTATACATCCTAAATATAAAGAAGTAAAAGCAGGGATATTAAAATGGCCCATGTCAGTTATTCGTATATCAAGTAAAGATAGAGAAAAACTGACAAAGCTTTCTTCCCATATATTGAATGTGTGGAAGGGCTACAGTGATGAATCTGTAGATGTACTGGCATACTCAGAAAAGGATGGGAAGATTGTCCCTCACAATACAATCACACCAATTGCCAGATTCAATAAAGAAGGAGAATATGAAATTGACTTGGTCCTAAGAAATAACAGGACAACTGATAAATACCCTTGCGGAATTTTTCACCCTCATGAGGAACTTCATCATATAAAGAAAGAAAATATTGGCCTCATAGAAGTCATGGGGCTGGCAGTTTTACCAGGAAGGTTGAAATTTGAATTGGAGGGAATTAGAAAAATTTTAACTGGGAAAGAGAAGTTGAATAAAGATATGTATAATGAAAATCATCCATTGTACAAACACCTTCATTGGATTGAAGAATTGATTGTCAAATATGGGACTCATTGCACTGAAGAGGAAGCGGAAAATTATATAAAACAGGAAGTTGGGAATAAATTTTTGAAGGTTTTATTAGATGCAGGAGTTTTTAAAAGAGATGAAAAAGGCAAAAAAGCCTTTGAAAAATTTATGGAAACAGCAGGATTTAAAAAATTATCATGAAAGGAGACGAAAGATGGAAATAGCAGTGGTAGAAGCTTTGGAAAAGTTTTATGGCAAGAATGATAGAGAAATAAGGCTTTTTTACTCGCCGGGAAGGGTAAATCTAATCGGAGAGCACATAGATTACAATGGAGGCTATGTATTTCCATGTGCTCTTGATTTTGGAACTTATGCTGCGATAAGAAAAAGAGATGACAAAAAAGTATTTATGGCTTCATTAAATTTTGATTTAAAGGTAGAGGTGGATTTGGACTCGATTTTTTACGATAAAGAGCATGACTGGGCAAATTATCCTAAAGGGGTATTAAAGATATTGCAGGAAGAAGGGTATGAATTTTCCGGGTTTGAAATTGTATTTGGGGGTAATATCCCGGTGGGTGCAGGCCTTTCCTCGTCAGCTTCAATAGAAATGGTTACAGCTGTTGCAGTCAACGAAGTTTTCAATTTAAATATTGACAAGATAAATCTTGTAAAGCTTTGTCAGAGGGCAGAAAATACGTTTGTGGGGGTAAACTGTGGTATAATGGACCAATTTGCCGTTGGGATGGGCAAAAAAGGCCATGCAATCCTCTTGAAAAGTGATACTTTGGAATACTCGTATGTGCCCTTAAATCTTGAAGGCTACAAAATTTTGATTTCAAATACAAATAAAAAAAGAGGACTAATAGATTCAAAATACAATGAAAGAAGAAGTGAATGTGAGAAGGCTCTTACTTATCTCAAGAAAGCTTTGCCTGTAAAAAATTTATCTGAAGTTACAGTTGAACAGTTTGAGGAATATAAGTATTTGATACCTGATGAAGTATTGAGAAAAAGGGCAAGGCATGTCATAACAGAGAATAAAAGAGTTTTAGATGCAGTAGCTGCCTTAAATGATAATGATATAGTCAAATTTGGTAAATTGATGATAGAGTCGCATAATTCTTTAAGAAATGACTTTGAAGTTACAGGGAAAGAACTGGACACACTGGTAGAAGAAGCGCTAAAATTAAAGGGAGTAGTGGGCTCTCGAATGACTGGAGCAGGATTTGGAGGGTGCACAGTAAGCATTGTAAAAGAGGACGCAGTGGAAGAATTCATAGAGGTAGTGACACGCAATTACACGCAGAAAATAGGATATGCTCCAACAGTCTATGTCACAGGAGTAGGTGAGGGGGCAGGAGAAGTTGAATATTTGAGGAGGTAATGAAATGGCGATTCTGGTTTGTGGTGGAGCAGGTTATATTGGAAGTCATGCAGTTTACTCTTTATTAAAAAGGAATGAGAAAGTAGTTGTGGTAGACAACCTTGCCACAGGGCACAGTGAATCTGTTTTAGGAGGAAAATTATACATAGGAGATTTAGGGGATGAAGATTTTTTAGACAAAGTTTTTTCAGAAAATGATATTGAGGCTGTGATGCACTTTGCAGCTTCTTCACTTGTTGGAGAAAGTGTTGAAAATCCGTTTAAGTACTATGAGAACAATGTATGCGGGACTTTATCTCTTCTAAAGGCCATGAAAAAACATGGTGTCAAAAAAATTGTTTTTTCTTCAACTGCAGCAGTGTACGGAGAACCTGAGAGAATTCCTATAAAGGAAGAGGACAAAACTGAACCCACGAATCCTTACGGAGAGACGAAGCTTGCTATTGAAAAAATGTTAAAATGGGCGGATGCTGCATATGGGATTAAGTACGTGGCGCTTCGTTACTTTAATGTTGCGGGAGCTCTTGAAACAGGTGAAATTGGAGAAGACCATTCTCCTGAGACACATCTTATTCCCATTGTGCTTCAAGTCGCTCTGGGGAAAAGAGATAAAGTAATGATTTATGGAGATGACTACCCTACAAAAGACGGCACACCTATAAGAGATTATATACATGTTATGGATTTAGTAGATGCACATATTTTGGCTTTGGAGAAATTAAGAAAAGAAAATAAAAGCGATGTTTACAACCTAGGTAATGGGGAAGGCTTTACTGTAAAAGAAGTCATAGAGGTTGCAAGAAAAGTGACGGGACATCCTATTCCAGCAGAAGTTACAGGAAGGCGTCCAGGAGATCCCGCAGTTTTAGTTGCATCTTCCGAAAAAGCGATGAAAGATCTTGGGTGGAGGCCTAAATATGCTTCTTTAGAAGGGATAATTGAAAGTGCCTGGATGTGGCATAAAAACCATCCAAATGGCTTTAGAAGGGATTGAAGGAAGGGATGGAAATGGAAAATTTAATACCAGTAAGTTACAAGCTACTAAAAGGAATGAATGAGTCTGTTATTTTAAACATCATACGAAAAATGGGGCCGATTTCACGGGCAGATATTGCAAAGGAGACTAATTTAACTCCTCCAACTGTTACAAATATTGTAAATAAACTTCTGGCAGATAATGTGGTTATAGAGTACAAGGTTGGAGAATCCAGTGGTGGAAGGCCTCCAATACTTATCAAATTAAACCCGGATTTCATGAATATTATTGTGGTCCACATAAGCACTTACACTTTGCACCAGTATACTCTTGATGCGGAGCTTAACACAAAGAAGAGCGAAAAACACTCAATAAAAGGGCTAAAAAAAGAAGAAGTCTTAGATTTACTATTGTCTACATTAGAGAAAGCGATAAAAGAAGCGCCTCAAAATGTTTCAGGGATAGGGATTGTGGTAAGAGGCCCTGTAAAGATGAAAGAGGGTATATCAGTTTTTGCACCCAATATAGGTTGGAGAAATATGCCATTAAAGTCAATTGTAGAAGAGAAATTTGGAATACCTACCTATATTGTGAATGACGTGAGAGCAATGGCTTTAGGGGAATTTCATATGGGGAAGGCAAAAGATGTGGAGAACATGATATTTTTAAAGGTTGGCTATGGAATAGGTTCTGCAATTCTCATAAATGGCAGGATATACACTGGCGCCAGTGACAGTGCAGGTGAAATAGGGCATACGACAATTGATGTAGCAGGGCCTCAGTGCAGCTGCGGCAATTATGGCTGCTTTGAAGCTTTGGCCTCTGAAAAGGCATTGGTCAATTTTGTTGTAAAAGCTATCAAAGAAGGAACGGATTCCATTGTGTATCAAATGGCAGAGGGGATGCTGGACAGTGTTACTCCTGAAATGATATATGAGGCTGCCAAATTAAATGATGACCTGGCTGTATCTACATTGAGGACAATAGGGAGATACTTGGGCATAGGCATAGCAAATATAATAAATACGTTTAACCCTGAATTAATACTTATAGGAGGTGGAATTGTACAGGGGCGAGAATTCTTTGAAGACATAATGAGAGAAACAGCCCAAAAGAGGGCTTTTGAAAGTGCTTTTAATGCGTGTTCTATAGCTTTTTCTGAGCTTGGGCCCAATGCTACGCTAATAGGAGCTGCTAATCTTGTGATGGACGAAGTACTATGAAAGCACTATAACAGGAAGGAGGAGGAATATGTCAGTAAAAATTGAAAAAATAAACTTTTCTGGATGGGAGAACAGCATAAGACTTTCAAATGGCATTATTGATGTTGTGGCGACCACAGATATAGGGCCCAGAATCGTGAGATTTGGATTTGAGGAAGATGCAAACGAGTTTAATTTAGATCCAAGGACTCTTGGATTAAAAGGAGGAGAAGAGTTCAGGTTTTACGGTGGCCACCGGCTATGGCACAGTCCTGAAGATAGAAAGAGAACCTACGTACCAGATAATGACCCTGTTGATTGGCATGAAATAGAAAATGGGATAAGGCTTATTCAGAAGCCTGAAAAATGGGTAAACACGCAGAAACAAATTGATATAATATTAAGCCCTGATGAGAGCAAAGTTAGGCTTATACACAGGATAACTAATCTTGGAGCATGGCCTATTGAACTTTCAGCATGGACAATAACAGTACTTTCTACAGAAGGCATCGAAATAATTCCTCAACCAAATAAAAATACAGATTTACTTCCCAATAGGCAAATTGTGCTCTGGCCTTATTCTAAAATGAATGATAAAAGGGTTTACTGGGGAGAAAAATATATTGCTTTAAGACAGGACCCAAACAATAAAGAACCTTTTAAGTTGGGTATCAACAATCAGGAGGGTTGGGCTGCTTATATAAGAGAAGGACACCTTTTTATAAAAAGATATTACCCAAAGGAGAGTGCAACATATCCTGACTTTGGTGTATCTTTTGAAACATATATAAACGACTGGATGCTTGAAATAGAAACATTAAGTCCTTTAACAAAACTTAAGCCCGGTGAAACAGTTGAACACATTGAAGAATGGGAGCTTTATGAGGGAGTATATGTAAAGGATATAGATGAAGATGTGTTTGATGAAATTGCAAATAAGTATTGCAGGAAGTAAGAGGAATAAGAAACTTTATAAAAAAATTTAATAAATTTAGGCTAAGAAGAAGGAATTTTTAAATTTATGGCGAATATATAAATGTAGAGTTAGTTAAAATAAAAAAGAAAGTACGAAAAATAAGTATAGCCAGCAGACAATTGAAAATGTTTCCTAAACTTTGTTCCAAAGAAGGGGGCGAAAACAAATATAATGCTCCCATCTGTCAAGACAATTTTTTTAAAAATCTAAGTTAGATTTGTG
>NZ_JBNATX010000057.1:0-7650 GCF_049701115.1 Caldanaerobacter sp.
CAAGTCGCATTTACACACAAAATGCCACTTCTTTATTTTGTCAACAGTCTGAAAGGAGACAAGCTCCTTTTTATTCCTTGGCAGTATTGTTCTCTTTCGCTTTTTCGTACTCTTCTAAGATAGCCTTCTGCAGCTTGTTCCTCGTATCCGAGTTTATAGGGTGAGCGATATCTTTAAACTCCCCTTCAGGAGTTTTACGGCTAGGCATAGCAATAAACAAGCCATTTTGCCCTTCTATAACCTTGATGTCGTGAACCACAAATTCATTGTCAAAGGTCACAGAAACAACTGCTTTCATCCTGCCTTCGTCGTTTAATTTTCTCACCCTTACGTCTGTAATCTTCATTGAGTTCACCACCTTCCTGAAGCATAAACCTGTGTTGAATTGGGAACTGCCCTGCTTGCTTCATTGACTGCTATCTTTTTCTTGCAATCTCAGCAAAACCAAGGCTTATCCCTCTCTTTAATATATTCGCCAAAAACTTAAAATTTCCTTCATAAAATAAAAATATTTTTATTTTAAAATCCAGTCGCTTATCTCTATCTCCACAATATTCTTATCCTCTTCCACATTTTTTAACACAAAAATAGAAATATAATTGTCTATCAATTTTTCCCTGGGTTCCTCTGTTGCAATCATCACTCCTGCCCCCACAACCTGAGCATCAAATTCTTCCATAAGCTCTGTCATGCCCTTTAAAGTTCCTCCTGCCTTCATAAAATCGTCCACCAAAAGAACTCTTGCCCCTTTCTCAAGAGCCCTTCTTGCCAGCGACATAGACTTTATATGCCTTTGAGAGCCCGACACATAATTTATGGACACAAAAGAACCTTCTGTCACACGGCTGTCTTTCCTCACTATCACCAGCGGCACATTCAAAACCCTTGCGCACATAAGGGCAATAGGTATCCCTTTTGTTTCAACCGTCACAACAGCATCAATTTCTTTTTCAATAAAAGGATACACCAAAACCTCGGCAATCTTGCTAACAATAGACGGCGAATAAATCAAATCTGCCGTATACAGAAAACCTCCCGGAATTATCCTTGAAGGGTCTTTAAGCTTTTTGCATACCTCTTCCACAAAAGGCACATAGCTTTTTAAACTTGACACAGGGATGTACTTGACTCCTCCCCCTGCTCCCGGAAAAGTCTTTAACTTCCCCATATCAAATTTTTCTAATATCTCTTCTAAAATATCTATATCTTCTGAAGCCGAAGACTTAGCTATATTAAACATATCCATGAAATGCTCGAGGTTCACCAATTTGTTAGGATTATCAGTAAAAAATTTGAGAAGAGCCACAAGCCTCTCATATCTTTTATACTTTTCCATCAAAAATTAACCTCCAATTCACAAACTTTTATACTAAAATTATATTTAAAAGTTCACTTTTCTTCAACATGTGATATAATTTTTTTATAAAACAGTGACAGCAAAAAGTCGTCCGGCATATTCTAACCATATGATGGCAATAATATGAGGTAGAAATGAGAGGTGCATTTTATGGAAATAGATCTTGAAAAATTTAAAAGAATTCATTTTATTGGAATTGGCGGTATAAGCATGAGCGGGTTAGCCCACATATTGTTAAATGAAGGGCATATTATAACAGGTTCAGACATAAAAAACTCCCATCTGATTGAAAAGCTGAAAAAAGAAGGAGCCAGGATAAATATTCCTCATATGGCAGAAAGCGTGATAGGAGCTGACCTTGTAGTTTACACAGCCGCAATACACGATGACAATGTAGAATACCAAAAAGCAAAAGAACTGGGAATCCCTATGATAGATAGAGCTACACTTCTAGGCCTTATAATGAAAAAATACAGGTATGGTGTTGCTGTTGCAGGAAGTCATGGAAAAACCACCACAACTTCCCTTATATCGGTAATACTTGACAGAGCAGGTTACGATCCAACGGTCTTGGTTGGAGGAGAAATAGATGCAATAGGTGGAAATGTGAGGGTAGGAAGAAGTGAATATTTCGTCACAGAAGCTTGTGAGTACACAGATAGCTTCCTCAAATTTTATCCCTACATAGCCGTAATACTGAATGTAGATTCGGACCATTTAGACTATTTCAAAAACATTGACAATATAAAACAATCCTTCAGGCAGTTCGCAAATCTCGTTCCTCCAGATGGATATGTCGTAGCCTGCAAAGACGATGCAAATACAATGCACGTGATAAAAGGCTTGGAGAAAAACATAGTAACATACGGCATTAACGAAGAAAGCGACTGGCAGGCAAAAGACATAACTTACGATGAAAAAGGCTGTGCAAGTTTTAATGCTTATTACCGAGGAAAATTCATGGGGCATTTTAATCTCTCTATTCCCGGCAAGCACAATATATACAATGCCCTCGCTTCTCTTGCTGTAACTTACCTTCTAGGAGTTGACACAGAAAAGGCTAAAGAATATATAAAAGAATTTAAAGGCACCCACAGAAGATTTGAAGTCAAAGGAGTAGTAGAAGGGGTTACAGTTGTAGATGATTACGCTCATCACCCTGCAGAAATACGTGCAACTTTAGAGGCTGCGAAAAATTATCCTCACAAAAGGATAATAGCCATATTTCAGCCCCACACTTATTCAAGAACAAAAGCTTTGTTACTCGACTTTGCTGAATCCTTTGATGCTGCTGACAAAATAATAATAACTGATATATATGCCGCAAGAGAAAAAGATACAGGAGAAGTATCTTCAAAAGATTTAGTAGATTTGATCTTCAAAAGGGGAAAGGACGTCCTTTATATGAAGGACTTTGACTCCATTGTAGAATATTTAAAGGAAAACACAGTAGAAGGAGACTTGGTCCTCACAATAGGAGCTGGAAATATATATGAGGTAGGAGAAAAATTTATAGAAGAGAACAAAAAATAAAAGAGAAGATTTACTCCTCCGGGTAAGTCTTCTCCTTTTTATTTAATTTGGTCCAAAATAAATTCTTTAATTTTATTTGCCACATCAAGAGCCTTTTCTGCTTCATTTTTTGTTACTTTTTCATTCACCTCATATAATGGATATCTGACCTCGTTATAAAAAACAGTTAAAAATTTGCAATCATCAAAAAAATTCATGAAGCCCTCGTCATACACGGCACACATTTTACATAAAACAGTCAAATCGTGTGTTTTTCTAATAGACGTTCCTTGATATATTAAGTAGCCTTTTAAATACTTCTCTGCTGCCTGTTGGCAATGAAAAGCTACCGTATCATACATATCATCAAATTCTAAAAGAATCTTCGCTGCTTTTAAGTCTTGCCCTGCTTTTTTAAACCATTCTTGATAATACTTCTCCTCTGTCATATAATACAACCCCTTTAGTATTAATAAGGTAGGCAAAACTTTGTTTGTGTTGCACGTGTTCCTCCCATTCTTCAGGGGTATAAACTACTACATCTATCGGAATATCGTGTTCTATTTCATATATCTTCATTTTCATTTCCCTTTTATTTTCCGTACTTATAATAATACACAAATCTATATCACTTTCTAGATTTTCTTCTCCTTCAGCGCAAGAGCCAAATAAAATTATTTTTTCCGGGCTAAACCTTTTTATAATTTCATTTTTCAATTTTTCTATTTCTTTCTCATATATATCTAGATTTTCAGCCAGCTTTTTACTCATAAAATTTCACCTCTATCTGGAAACACAAGATTTTCTCTCTATAAGTTTTACCGGCACAATTATATGGTCAGATTCAATCTCTTTTTGCTTTAACCTCGCGATCAGAAGTTCTGCTGATTTTATCCCCAGTTCAAAAGTGGATATATCTATTGTCGTGAGAGGTGGATTAGCAAAAGCAGACAAAGGAATATTATTAAAGCCTACTATAGAAATATCCTCCGGCACCCTAAATCCCTTGTCAATAGCAGCCCTTATCACACCAAAAGCCATCACATCGTCTGTGACAACTACTCCTGTGGGATTTGCCCTCTCAAGTATTTTCATCATTGCCCTGTATCCGCCGTCTTCAGAAAATTCTTCCTGCTCCACCAATTCTCTTTTAAAACTTAACCCATTTTCTTCAAGAGCCAGCTTATACCCATCCAACCTATCCAAGCTCACCACATACTCCAGTGAACCGCTTATAAAAGCAATTTCCCTATGTCCGTGTTTTATCAAGTAATTTGTGGCAAGTTTAGAAGCGCCTATATTGTCATTGTCAACCCAGTAAACATCTCTTGCATCAAGGGGTTTGCCTATCACCACAAAGGGAAATTTTTCATCCCTTAACCACGGTATCAGCTCATCTGTAGTTCTTGAAGATAAAAGAATTATCCCATCTACTCTTTTCCCTTTTACCATCCTCATTACCGCTTCTTTTTCCTCTTCTTTATTCCCGGAAGTCGACAAAAGCAAATCATATCTTTCCCTGTGGGCAACAACGCTTATTCCCCTCATGACCTCAGGGAAGAAGGGGTTGGAAAAAGCTTCTTCTGTGGAACGGGGCATTATAAGCCCTAAAGTATTTGTCACCTTGCTGGCAAGGCTTCTGGCAATGGCATTTGGATAGTACCCCAGTTCTTCCATTGCCTTCCATACCCTTTCCTTTGTCTCCTTGCTAATGCGAGGGCTGTCCGCAATAACTCTGGAAACGGTGGAAGGGGCCACATTGGCTCTTCTCGCTACATCTTTAATTGTTACATTCATTCTAATCACCACCTATATGAAACCGATTGCATTCTCCTTTACCTATTATTCTACCCTATTATACCATAAAGGTCAACAATTTTTACTGAGCTATTTTTACCATCTGCCAAGTAATCCTATACACAAATATTAAAATAGAAAGTAAAAAAGGCCAGTATAAAAAGATTTTTGCATCCTCTTTTAACCCTTCATCACCTTTTATCACATACGGAGTAGTCATAGCAGTAAGTCTTCTCAAAAGAGCATAAAGAATCATACCTGAAAAAACTGCAATGACACCGTAGAATAAAACCGCCGAAAGAGGTATGCTTATTTTTTCCACGCCTGATACATTAGCCATCCTCGACTGAGAAATAAAATAGGACAAAATAGTTGAAATAGCATTATTTGTAAAATGCACTATCATTCCAGCAAATATAGAATCTGTCCTGTAAACCACATACCCCAGTATAGCTCCCAGAAACAATATGCTTAAAAAATTTTGCACATTCAAATGAAGCATGGCAAATAAAATTGCCGTAATAACAACGCTCTTTATTGAACCTCTCATTTCAAAGCTTCTCATCACAAGGCCTCTCATAAAAATTTCCTCACAGCAGGCTGCCATCAGCCCAAAAATTATTAATTGAACAAGGAGTTCATTAAGGTCCTGAGCAGGAGGAATCTGCATCACAGGAACTTTCCCCAGCTTTGAAAGAAAATAATTTGTCAGAATCGCTAAAAACCCAGATACACCCCAGGAAGCAATAGCAATGAGTACAAGAAGGAGGACAAATTCACTTTTTAAAGGATTTAACCTTAGTACATATTTTACGTCATAGTGTTTAATTAAGAGATAAATAATTACAGGAATTAACACAAAAACAATTTCAGTAATAAGTATCCCTATGTACAAAGACGCTTTTTGAACCAGATATCCCAAAGTTATGAAAAGAACCATAACAGAAAAGTACAATTTTCCCACATCTTTTTCATCCGGCCTCATTCCACCACTTCCTCATATCTTTTCTACATGCCCTCATAAATTTTACCACAAAAAGAATATAAAAATAAGAATTAAATGTCAAGTTTTTGTGAATCCTAATAATTGCAAAAATTTATCAATGTGCTATAATAAATAATAGAAAAATATGGAGGTGATGTAAAATGAGCTTAATGAAAAGAGGAAGAGACTGGTGGGACTGGCCCTTTGACATCAATATAAGAAACCTGCCCAGTATCTTTGACATAAATTTCCCTTCCATTTCAGGCCTATTCTCCAGACCCCGAGTGGACATAGTAGAATCAGAGACAGAAATAGTCGCAACTGCTGAACTTCCCGGTGTTGACAAAAAAGATATAGAAATAAATGTGTACGACAACATACTGGAGATAAAAGGGCAGACTTCAGTAGACGAAGAAAAAGAGGACAAAAACTATTACATCAGAGAAAGATATTATGGAAGCTTTGCGAGGAGAATTGAGTTACCCGCAGAAGTGGACCCCGAAAGGACTACAGCTAAATTTGAAAATGGAATACTCAAAATAACAATGCCAAAACTCCATCCCAGCAAGCCAAAGAAAAGAAAAATTGACATAGAGTAAGGAGGCAAGTTACTGCTTGCCTCTTTTACTCTTCCTGCTATTTCCAATGGAAACTTCAGGAATTATTTAACACTCTTTTTGTTTTATTTTTCTAATAATTTTTTCAATTTTTTATCAAATGTATAAACTTCATAATTTTTTACCTTATGATAGGGAAAATTTTCTAATATCTCCGCCGCATTTTCTGCTAATTCATCTATATCATCTAATAGATACCTTAAAATTATATTTGCATCAACTATTTTCATAATTTTCCATCACCGCACTTGCCCAAGCTTCATTCTCTTTTTCTATAAGCTTTTCATTTTTATATTTTGATAATGCTCCTCGCACTCGTTTTTTTTGCTCTTTTAAATCTACTTCCTCCATATTTTCGTATGGAAGGACAATTATTTCAACCTTTTTCCCTTTTAATTCTTCCGGAATCTCCATTATATCTGCCAATATATCACTATTTGCAACTTTCCTAATAAATTTCACGCTTTCAACTCCCCTCAACTCATACAGGAAATTTGCTTTATAGATATTATACCATGTTATCCTATACATATAGTAGTACTCCCTCAGTAGTAAAGAAAATCTATACACTAGGGAAAATATAATTTGTCAATTGAGTTACACGTAAAAATGTGATATACTAGTTTACGTGGAAGGAGGGGATTTTATGAAAAAAAGTAAACGAAAAATGGAAATGCAAAATATCACGCTATCTTTACCTAAGGATTTATTGCAAAAGATAAAACATATAGCCATAGACAGACAAACATCAGTATCCGGCCTTTTAACAGAAACACTAGAAGAAATAGTAAGAAAAGAAGATTTGTATGAGAGAGCTAAGCTGCGTCATATAAGCATATTAGAAAAGGGTTTTGACTTGGGTACAGAAGGTAAAATCACGTGGAGCAGAGATGATTTATATGAAAGGCAGTAAAGATTTGCAATTTGTCGATACGAATGTCTTAGTTTATGCATATGATGTATCTGCAGGTGAAAAACATGAAATCGCAAAAGAACTATTAAAAGAGTTATGGTATGAAAGAAATGGTTGTTTAAGCACCCAAGTCCTTCAAGAATTTTATGTAACTATTACAAAAAAGGTAAAAAAACCTTTGTCCCCAGTAGAAGCTGCAGAAATTATTTCGGACCTTAGAAGCTGGAAATTGAGTGTGATAGATATTAAAGATATCCTGGAAGCAATTAGAGTTTCACAGCGCTATATGATTTCTTTTTGGGATTCGTTGATAATTGTCAGTGCAGTTAATCTTGATTGTGAAATAATATGGAGCGAGGATTTAAATTCAGGGCAGTACTTTGGTAAAGTAAGAGTGCAAAATCCCTTTTAATAAATCGAGTAGGAGCTGAATAATTATTTTATTCAGCGTCCTCTCACACCACCGTAC
>NZ_JBNATX010000058.1:0-7387 GCF_049701115.1 Caldanaerobacter sp.
ACAATAATGGCAGGGGAGACAGGACTTGAACCCGCAGCCCACGGTTTTGGAGACCGTTGCTCTACCAGTTGAGCTACTCCCCTGCGCGATTTTTATTATAGCATATAAAACAAGCTTTAGTCAATAATTTGTGCCCTTTTTTATAAATTTATTCATGAGTTTTGTTTGTGTGGTATAATTGAATAGAGGGTAAAATTAGATTTAAGCCCGCATAACAGGGGGTATACAATTTGAGGAAAAATATTTTTTGGCTTATATTGACTGCAGTAATAGTTTTTGTCATATTTTTTAACTCGAGTACAAGCCCTTTGATTACTGCTTTTGAAGAAAAAGTCTCTTTAATAGAGCAAAGAATGAGTGATTCAAAACTTGTTGGAAGTTTTCTGTCTTATTTAGAATCAAATTTTAAAAATAGGATAATATGGGATAATGGGCGTCTTATAATTGACTTTAGAGTTAAAAAAGAAACTGATGAAAAGCCTTCTTTAAAAGATTCTCTTGGCGGAGCGTACGTTAACCCTTTGCTGGAGGTTACTAATGAAAAAGATATGTATGTTCTCATTAAAAATAGCTTAGAAAATACGGCAAGCGATGTGAGTTTTGTCGTAAGTCCTTCCTTTTGTGGTTCAAATTGTTCTATAGATGATGTACTGGGTAAGACATCTGAAATTGCCAAGTTGATTTTATCCCATCATCCAGAACTTGCATATGCTGATAAATGGAGTATTTCAGCTTCAACTTATAAAAATAATTCTTATAAAATTACGATTGCTTTCAATTATTTCTATCCATTAGACAAAGTAAAAGAGATGAAAGCAGAGACAGAGGCAAAGGCTAGAGAAATAATTTCAAAGATTATAAGTTCTAAAATGACAGATTTACAAAAAGCAAAAGCGATACACGACTATATCGTTAAACATACAAAATATGATTACAAAAACTATATAAATGGGACAATTCCACTCGAGTCATTTACAGCATATGGAGTATTGGTTAAAGGGGTAGGAGTGTGCCAGGGTTATACTGCTGCTTTTAATTTGCTGGGGCGATTAGCAGGGTTGGATAGCATTGGGGTTTCTGGAACTGGAATACGCAATGGAAAAGAGGTTCCTCATGCCTGGAATATGGTGAGGATTGATGGTAAAGTAAGGTATATTGATGTCACGTGGGATGACCCAGTTCCTGACAGAGGAGATAAAGTGATGTATACCTACTTTAACTTAACAGAAAAGCAAATAGAAAAAGACCATAAATGGAATAAAGAGGACTTTTCTGAAAAATATTTTGATTACAAATAAAGAGTCAGACAATGCTGACCCTTTATTTCAAGCTTAGAACCGTTCCGATAAATATTGGAAGATTTGTACTGTTGTCAATTATCGCAAATATGAAAGGTCTGTTTAACTTTACTAGTTTGGAATTTACTGGCATGCCACTGGTTTTTATGTCAACGGATGTTACAGCACCGGCTTTTGTGCCCAGCTCGTCTACTGATATAAAAGTTTTATGCAGCACTTCTGAAATATACAAATTGCCAATGTCTGACTTTCCAAGCTTACTAAAATCAGCCTTGTCTGGCAAGAAAGCATCAGTCATACCAAGGGATTCTAGGGTTTCATTCATTTTAATTGTATATTCGTATTTAAATTTTGGAAGAAAAGCACGTACAAGAGTTATTTTGGCGTTTTTTATTAAATCTATAAATTTTTGGCCTGTCAATGTTTTTATATATTCGTTTACAGAAATGTTTTCATCAGGGAGAATAGCCACAAAACTATAATGGTTCTTAGCGTAGGGTTTAACAAAGCCGACTGCATTCTCTTCTTCAATGTACAGGTTTTCTTCTGAGTTCATAAATTCAACTTTTTGTCTGTTTCCATGTACATCAGTGAATATATCTTCATGTACACCGGCTTTTTCGTATACTGTCTCCCATTCTGCATCAAAAGCTACAGCATTAATCAGATACATGACGTCTTCCGGGTCAATTTTGTTTAATATTTTGTCAATCATTCCATTTGTTTTCGATTTTACCCAGTTGTTTATGTCACTTACTGTGCTGCTGTCAAATGCAGCTTTAAAAATATCGGCTTTATAGTAATCTGCAATTATCTGAAGAAAATCTTTAGAGGGTATAAAATTATTTTCTTTGAACCATATTGAATTGGCGATGGTTAATTTTGATTTTTCTTCATTGGGAAGCTTTTTCGTATACGTATAGAGGTATTTGTTTAATTCTTCAATTGAAATGTCTCTTCCTAGTACTTTTTCCATTTGTGAAAGAGTTTCATTATCTGCTCCATTTGCTGTCATGGCTAGTGCTAGCATTACTGAAAGCGGAGAGATTAAAGAATTTTTCTTATCATTAGTTGATTTTTTAAAAAGCTCAATTGAGAAATCAGCTGTATTATTTATAAACTTTTCATCTATGTTTTTTTCACTTACTGGATTTTTATTTATTCCTTCTATCAAATTTGCAGCTCGAACTTTTGAGGGAAAAAAAAGAACATCCTGTTGTATTCATTAACATTGCAATGAATATTGTGATGCTGAGTATTGTTGTAAAAAGCTTTTTTAGTTTTAAAATTTCCATGATAAGTATCACCCTTTCTTGTGATCTTCTACTAAGTTAGACGAATTACATCATTAAATGTTCCGTAAAAAATAAATTTTGATGAAATAAACTGCCTAGAAAGCTTTTTATAAGCTTTCCAGGCAGATAATTTTTATCTTATTGATTCTGCCATTTTCACTGCTTCTTCTTTTGTGAGGTCCTGACCGCTTAAGTGATATGTTAGACCATTAACCTGCCAGTACAATTCATAACGCTTTGCTGTTTCTAATTTTTCACTCATTTTCTTATCAGAATTTTCATCAGATGAAAAAGTAATAACTTCTTTTTCTATCCAATAGCCAGTAGTGCCATTTATATCAACTTTTTCCGCATTCCTTGCAATATTTGTAAACGCAGGAAGTAAAGGATCTATACGAAGCCATATTGTTTTTAATTGATTGTTTTGTTCATTTATGAAGGTTGCTAAAAAGTATTTGCTCACACCTTTATCTCCCTTATCTCCAAGCATGCCATGCAGCTTGTATCCTTCAGGAAGGTAGGAGGGAAGTTTTATTTGCATACCTAAATATTTTTCAGCTTCCTCTAATGATGAAAATTTTTGTGTATGTCCTTTTATAGCTATCTCTTCAGAGTTATTGCCATCAAATTTTCTTATACTCATACCTACTTCATTACCCTTGTCGTCTGTGCCTTTTAATACTATGAAGTCTTTTCCTTCTTCTACCACTTTCATAGTTATTACTCCTAATTTTAGGAGGGCATCACTGGCTATTGCTTTTGCTGAAGGTGATACTCCTAAGGTAATTCCTAATGTTAAAGCAGCAATGACAACTGCTGCAACAGCTTTTTTCCATAAAGGCATAGTTTTTAATCTCATTACAATATCTCCTCCTTTTTTATTTAGTAGTATTCTTTCTTTTACATTTAGAATTAGGTTATCTTTAAACTGAATTTCTTCTGTCTTTTCTTTTAGAGTTTGGCTAAGTAGGATTTCTAATTCTTCTTTTTTATTCATCTTTGAT
This sequence comes from Caldanaerobacter sp., assembly GCF_049701115.1. Classification (NCBI taxonomy): domain Bacteria; kingdom Bacillati; phylum Bacillota; class Clostridia; order Thermoanaerobacterales; family Thermoanaerobacteraceae; genus Caldanaerobacter; species Caldanaerobacter sp. The sequence continues at coordinate 3,598 of NZ_JBNATX010000058.1, forward strand.
TCCTCCTTGTAATTGAGGATTACCTACAGGCCTGTAGAAATTTAAATGAGACTCTTTTAGCTTTTCTTCTAATTTTTTTATTCCTCTGTGAAGCCTTGATTTTACAGTTCCTTCAGGTAATTTCATTATTTTTGCAATTTCTTTTATTGAAAACTCTTGATAATACTTTAAAATTATTATTGTGCGGTAGTGGGGGTCTAATGTATATAAACTGTCAATGAGTAACTTTTTTAACTCTTTTTCTTCATAAATTTCTTCTGTATCATCTTTTTCTGAGTGAAAGTCTTGTCCTGCTTCTTTCAAGGCTTCTAATGAAAAATTGTTTTTATTCTTTTTTATATAGTCATAGCATATCCTTGTTAAAATCCTGTAAAACCAGTTTTCAAACGCTTGAGGGTTTTTAAGCTGATAAATTTTCTGGTAGCACTGAAAAAATGCTTCTTGTACACATTCTTCTGCTATGTGTTTGTTGCCGGTGATAAGATATGCGGTTTTTAATGCTTTTGGGCCTACAAATTTCATAACATGTTCAAAAGCTTCAAAATCGCCTTTTTGTACTTTTTTGATAATATCTGTTATATCCAATATCTTGTCACCTCTTCTTTGGGAGCTCCCTCTACTATATAAGAGGGGAAAATTGATAAAAAGTTCCCTTATAGTACAAGAAAAGCCATTATATAATTGAGTCACTAGAAAAAGGAAAACAGGCGGTGATATAATAGAACAACCGCCTTTTTCCCTTTGTAGCAGGACCTTTGATTTTTGTTATATTAACTTTCGCAGGTATGCGATGGTTTAAGGAAAAGGATGTACTCGATTGAGTTAATAAGGAGTTGTAACTATACCTAAAACTGCTCCCCTTATAATTGAATTAGAGGACAACTTTTGTAAGGATTCAGGATGTCCCACCACTACAACTCCGTAGTATTTTATGCCCTTTTCCTTTAAAAAACTTACTGTTCTTTTTAGATTTGTCGAAGAATAACTTTGCAAATTACTGAGTTGTTCCAGCTGTTTTAAAAATTCTTTTTCGCCATCACGGCTGTCAATATAGGGGTTTCCAACCAATCTTTCCGCAAGGTAGTTTTTTTCTTTATAGTCGTTTTCTTCAAAAACCAAAACAGCACCCCACATTAGCTTTAAATCCTCAGGTATAATAGTTTTAATTTCGCTGAGGGTTAAAGGCCTGTCAAAAGATAAAGCCATTTCAACGAGATTATCGTTAGGTATATTTTTTAGTACATCAAACTCTCTTATAACTTTATCGTATTTTACTGCGGGATTGTAAAATTTTAATTTTGGCACGGCATAAGGAGCAAGGTATTCTTTTGTACCTTCTGGTATGGCTTGGTCAGTTTCGATAACACAAAAAGATTTGTCACCTTTAATTTGTTCTCCTCCCCAAAAATCAAAATCAACTATCATTATTCCAGCAGGATAAGGTTTATTTCCTATTAACCTTAGGAGATAATATTCTTTTTGTCGCCCAAATAGTCTAACATCATAACTTTCTCCTGCAATTGCAATGGTATTAGGCTCAGTAAATTTAACAATATCCGGATAAAAGCTATTTATACGGTTTTCTTGATTCTGTAGCATCATTTCGGGAATTATGAAGGTTAATACAAAAACACCTATGGCGATAATTAAAGAAATTATTATTATGCGAAGTATGCTTTTAAAACGAGCTTTGCGCAAAAAAGCTTTTTCGTCAAAAGATATATCGCTTATTGGTTTATTTAAATCTGATCCCATTTAACTTTTCTCCTCCTCTTTTAAATATTCTTTTAATTTTTTCCTTAGTCTCCATACCATTGTCTTTACTGTATTGGAATTGGTTTTTAAGTAAGAGGAAATTTCTTCATTTGACATTTCTAATATGAATTTAAGGTAAAAGAGCTTTTGCTCATTGAGAGTAAGCCTATTAACTGCTTTTTTTATTACTTCTTTATTTTCAAACTGTTGAAACTCTGAAAAGGTACTTTGAGGAAAGGCATCTATAATAGAAACTGTCACATCTTTTTTGGTTTTGCGCAAAAAATCAGTGTATTTGTTTCGCGCCGCAGTCAAAACATAAGCTTTTAGCTTTCCCTCTTGAATGCCGTCTAAATTCAAGTATGTGGAAAGCAGAGCTTCTTGAGCTATGTCTTCAGCGTCAGCCTGTGGTACACCCAATTTAAGTAAATAATAGAATGCAGCTTTGTACAAATCCTGCCACATTAACTCCTCCTCCTTATAACTTTTCATTAATAAAGACGTTTGAGGGATGAAAAAGTAAACAAATTAAAAATATGAAATATGCAAAAATTCGTTGTTATTTCGATTATAACTCAAAAGAGCTTGTTCTAAAGCTTTTTTTAAAAAGGCAGGAAGGATTTCATACTTTTATGGAGAATATAAATCTATTATCGGCATTTTTTAAAAACTGGGCATACCATTTTTGGGTTAGTTTTGTAATTCTGAATTAAAAAAGGAGAGTGTATAAGTATGAAAGAATGCCAGAAACTTATAACAGAGAGAAGGTCTATCACATTTTTTGACACGACAAAAGAAATATCCTATGACCTTATAAAAGAAGTCCTTGAGGTAGCTGCTACAGCGCCTTCGGCTAATAATCTTCAGCCTTGGGAGGTAAAAGTTATAAAGGACAAAGAAAAAAAGAAAATTCTCAAAGAAATCTGTTTTAACCAACAAAAAGTAGAAGATGCCCCTGCTGTAATTGTAATAATAGCAAATCCTAAGGCGGCATTAGAGAATATAGACAGAGTTTTAGACAGCTCTATTGAACTTGGATATATGAAAAAAGAGAGAAAAGAGGCATCAAAAGAAAGAATTTTATCAGTTTGGCAGAATGAAGAACAGGCTAAAAGAAAGGCTATAAGAGACTCAGCTCTTTTTGCGATGAACATAATGATTGCTGCAAGAGTTTATGGCCTTGAAACTCATCCTATGGACGGCTTTGATGAGGATAGGCTAAAAGAATTTTTAAATATTGATAAGTATATGTATGTACCGATGATAATAGCAATTGGATATAAGGATCCTGAAAAAGATTTACTGCCAAGAGCCTATAGATTTAAATTTGATGAATTTGGGGAGATTATCTGATGAAGAACTACCTGATAATTTTGGTAGCCTCTGTTTTGGCAGGGGCTACTAATTCAATAGCAGGAGGGGGGACTTTAATAACTTTTCCAGCCCTCGTATGGGTTGGTGTAAATCCTCTATCTGCCAATGTAACAAATACTGTTGCTCTTTGGACCGGTTCTGTCACAGGTGCATGGGGCTTTAAAGAAAGACTGTATCATGCGAAAGAACTTTTAAAGTTTTTAACATTGCCTTCTTTACTCGGAGGCACTTTAGGGGCTTATTTTCTTATGATAACTCCTCACAAAGTCTTTGCTTTTATTGTGCCTTTTTTAGTTTTATTTGCTACTGTGATTTTAGCATTAAATGATAAAATCCATAGATTTACTTTAGAAGAAGGTGCAGATAAGAAAAAGACTTCTTTAGTAATAGTTTTTGTACTTCAGTTTCTTACTTCTTTGTACGGTGGATATTTTGCTGCGGGTATAGGTATTTTGATGCTGGCTACCTTAGGGATTGCCGGCATTGACGATATACACACTGCAAATGGCATAAAAAATGTATTATCTCTTTTTATAAACATAACTTCAGGTTTGGTTTTGATTTTTAGCGGTAAAGTAGTATGGGTATATGCATTTATTTTAATGTTAGGTTTTGCTTTAGGGGGGTATTTGGGTGCAGTGATATCACAAAGGTTTGATGG
>NZ_JBNATX010000059.1:0-7169 GCF_049701115.1 Caldanaerobacter sp.
CTACCAAGCCCACAGCGGACTTTCACCGCCTAGTTATCGCCCATGCCGGGCGCACGTAAAAAATTAAACGGTCCTTTTAAGGACCGTTTTAAATCTTTAATTTACTGGTGGGGTCAACAGGAGTCGAACCTGTGACCTCTGCGATGTGAGCGCAGCGCTCTGACCAGCTGAGCTATGACCCCACCGCTTCTTTTTTATTATAATACAATTTTAAACCCTGTGCAAGAAAAATTTATTTTGCAAGTTCATATATCGCATGAGCATATATTTTCGCATTTAGGATGAGGTCTTCAATTTCTATGTATTCATCCGCTTGATGAGCCAGTTCAGGCTTCCCTGGGAAAACAGGCCCAAAAGCTACGGTATTCGGCATTTCTTTTGCATAAGTTCCTCCGCCAATAGCTAGAAGTTCTGCTTTTTGCCCTGTTTGTTCCTCATAAACCTTGCTCAATATCTTTATAAGTGGATGATCTGGCGGGAAATAGAGAGGCGGTTGATGCAACATGTTTTCTATTCTCATGCCCTGTCCTTTAATCTTTTCTTCAAAAATCGTCATCCAGTCTTCGTATTTATGTTTTACAGGATATCTTATGTTAAGCCCTAGCACCCCTTTATTTTCGTCTACTAAGACAGTACCTACATTAAAAGTAAGCTCTCCTGTCTCATCTTTCAAATATATCCCAAAAGTTTTACCATCAGTCTCCATACCAACATTTGTTGCAAAGAAGTGTATAAAATCTTTCACATCGCTTTCATCTAAATTCAATCTATCTAAGAATAGGAAAAGCTGCATTATAGCATTCTTTCCAAGGTGAGGCAAACTCCCATGAGCAGATACTCCAAAAGACTTTATTACTAAATCGCCTTCTTTCTCCTCGAATTTTATATCATACCCTGTTTCCTTTACAAAAGCTTCTAATGCATTTATAATCTCTTTTTTAATATTTTCTCCTTCAACTTTAAGCCTTGCTTCACAGTAACCGGGAACTACATTGGGTCTTTCTCCGCCTTTTATGTACTTTATAACTATTTCCCTTGGTTTTTTATAAAAATCTTTGACCACATCAAACATCGTTATTCCTTTTTCTGCATGTATAATTGGATACTGGGCATCAGGAGTAAAGCCCATTGTAGGGGCTTCATCGTGTTCAAGATAGTACTTTATTTCATGAGACCCAGTTTCCTCGTTAGTTCCGAATATAATTCTAACTCTTTTAGAAAGTTTAAGTCCTGCGTCCTTTATAGCTTTTAAGCCGTACAAAGCAGCTATTATTGGCCCTTTATCATCTACAGTACCTCTCCCATATATCTTCCCATCGTGTATTTCAGCACCGTAAGGTGGATAAGTCCATCCATCCCCTTCCGGCACCACATCTAGGTGTCCTAAAACTGCAATCATTTCTTTCCCTTCGCCGTACTCAGCATAACCAACATAACCGTCTAAATTTTTAGTCCTGAATCCAAGACTTTCAGCTATTTCAAGGGCTTTTTCTAACGCCTTTGCAACACCCTCTCCATATGGCATGCCCGGCTTCGGTTCGTCTTGCACACTTTTTATACGGACCAATTCCTGCACAGACCTTATGATATCATCTCTCATGCGGTCTATGTAAGAGTTTAAATCCATAAAAATCCCCCCAATAAATTGGTAATTTACATCTCTATTATATACTCAAACTTAAATGTTTTCAACACTTTTTACCTTTCACCAATTTTTTGTTCAACTACTTTCCAAAAAGTGGGGGTTTCAAAACCTATCCTCCACACACAAATACCATGAAGATTATATTTTTTTGCTACTTCTATCTTTTCTGCCAATGTATACGAATTTTCAAACCATACCTCTCGTGTAGTCCCCGTTATCCGGTCATAGTAAGTATAATAGGGTTCCTGATATTTATCGCTCCACTTTATCTCAATTCCTTGAAGTTTTGCCTTTGTCATTATTTCCTTAGTAGGTCTTGAAAAACCTCCGCTTTTGCTTACAGGCCAGTCATAGCCGTATGTTGCAACACCAAGGCATATCTGCTCTGGTTTAAATCCCTCATTTAATGCATCCTTTACATTATACTCTACCCACTGTTCAGGAGATACAGGACCAGGTGGAGTAGAAGCATTATGCCTGTCGTAGGTCATCAAAGTAACATGATCCACTAAAGGAGCTAATTCCCTGTAATCGTATATACCAGAAACCTCCTTTGGAACTTGATAATGAGGTATAACAGATATATCTAATATTTTGCCTTCTTTCTTAACAAAAGGCTTAAGTTTTGCCACAAAAGCAGTAAGATAGTCTTTGTCTTTCACATAATTTTTCTCTCCATGAGGTATAAACTCAAAGTCTATGTTGTATCCATCAAAGTCGTGCTTTTTTAAAAGAGCAACCAGCTGTGAAATTACTTTCTCACGGATGTTAGGATCTAAAAGCACCTCATCTTTGCTATTAGCAACATTAACCAGAGGAACTACTTTTATACCCTGTTTTTTAGCGTAGTTTAATGCTTGCGGATTAGTAGAGTCCTTTACAGAGCCATCCCCTTCAACCGTCAGCCAAAGTGGCGAGAGAGTATCTATGTATTTTGAATATCTAACTAAAGACTGATAAGAATTGTCGTACCCTTGAGAATCCATGTAAAATCCCACAACTTGTAATTTCTTTGCTTTAATTCCGGTAAAAGGCTTAAAAAACTGTTTTTGTGCGCTACTCTTGCACCCATTTAAAAAAACAATATTAGCCAAAGAAAAAACTGTCAAAATCAATATCGCAAGTACTCTTCTTTTCATAAAAAGATATAACCTCCTCACTTTTGTGGATTCAGTTATATCTTTTGTAAAAAGAAAAATTTTATGTATAAAAAACTAAGTATAACCTTTCGTCAAAGTTTCATCTAATCTTGCAATTTCTTAAATTAAAAAGGGGTACTATCATACCCCTAGTTTTTCTCTTAGAGGCTTAGCTAAAGTAAAAATCCTTTCATTTGTATATTCATCATAATATTTAAGATCTGGGGGAATATGTTGCCTCGGAGTTAGATCCTTGATCCCCTTTAAACCAACAAAAAAGATCCATAAATCGCTGAAAGAAGGGATGTAATCTGCATAAGAAATTACGAAAGGAAATACTTCTTTAAGAAGCCTGTAAATATAAAGGAAACCGGGATTTTTAAACATTGAAAAAGCTGACGTACCTTGTACTACCACAGTAGCTTTATCACTCAAAATTTCATAAAGCCTTTTATAAAAACTCAGTTGATGTACACTCCTAGCAGGTCCATCTAAATCATCCGTAACATCTACTATCACTACATCAAAAGGTTCTCCTTTATAATCCTTGATAAATTCTGCTACATCTTGATACACGAGTTTTACACGTATATCATCAATAGGTGTCCTACCCAAGTATTTCTGGGAGAGGATGACCACCTGTTTGTCTATATCTACAGCGATTACCTTCTTCACTGTTGGGTATCTTAAAACCTCTCTCACGCTTTTCCCTTCCCCTACTCCACATATCAAAACTCTTCTAGGAGAGGGATGAACACGCATAATTGGATGTACTAGAAGTTCATGGTAAATAAATTCATCAGCCTCCGTAGATTGAAGAGTCCCATCCAAAAAAAGACTCTTACCCCAAGTTTCAAGCTCCACAATATCTATTTTCTGATACGGTGATTGATGCTCTACAACCACAGACTTTACTTTATAAACTCTATAACCCCCACTTATATCTGGCTCCCAATAAAATTCTCTAGAGGGATCTAATCCCCATTTCCTGTTTAAATTTCTCAATTAAGCTCCCACCTCCAATCGTGAAATCGCTCAAAAGATATTATACCATATAGAAAAGTATTTGCCAAACAGTGATAGGAATTGATACCTTATAATTCCATAAAATAAAAAGGGCTCTTACGAGCCCTAAACTTTCACTTTATATGGTGGGGTCAACAGGACTTGAACCTGTGGCCTCTACGATGTCAACGTAGCGCTCTAACCAGCTGAGCTATGACCCCATCATCTGTCTGTTTTTATTATAATACAATCTCTTAAGATATGCAACTCCCTAATTTGATAAAACTATTGTAACATAGTTTTTTCTGTTGTATCATAACATTAAAAGCAAAAAGACGTGAAAGGAGGAAAAAGATGAGGAAAAAACTTTATATAGGAACCTCCGGTTGGTCATACTCCCACTGGAAAGAAATTTTTTATCCTTCTAATCTTCCTTACGAGGAAAGGCTTAGCTTTTATTCAAAGCATTTTCTTACCGCTGAAATTAATTCTTCTTTTTACCATTTGCCTCAAGAAAAAAGCCTGCTTAAATGGTATTCCGCTACTCCTGAAGGTTTTATCTTCTCTGTAAAAGCCTCCCGCCACATAACCCACCTAAAAAAACTTTGCGATGTGGAAGAAACATGGAATAATTTCAAAAAAAGAATAGACCTGTTGAAGGATAAACTAGGACCCATACTCCTCCAATTTCCTCCAAGCTTTAAAAAAGATCAAGAAAATGTAGAAAAAATCATAAACTTTTTGAGAGAAAAAGAAAATTATAAATTTGCTTTGGAATTCAGGCATAAAAGCTGGCTTGATGACGAGGTTTACAACCTTATGAAAGAATTAAAAGTTGCCTGGGTAATAGCGGATTCTTCACGTTATCCCAAGGCAAAAGTTATCACAACAGATTTTGCTTACATTAGAATGCATGGACCAAAGGCTTTATTCAGTTCATGCTACTCGGAAAGAGAACTTGAAGAATTAGCAAAAGATATAGAAGAATATTTTAAAAAATGCAATGAAATTTACGTGTATTTTAACAATGACGTCAATGGCTGTGCAATTCAAAACGCCAAAACTCTAATAAAACTTACGGAACATTTGCTTTTAGGAACTTAGACTTTCCCTTAACTCTGTACTTATTTAAAGAAGCAGGTATTACAATGGTTTCCCCTGCCTTTACTATTTTCGTGCCTTTCTCCCATTCTACTTCTAATGTACCTTCCACCAGAGTTAAAGCTTCGAAGCCGTTAGGAGTCTCAAATTCCATTTGCCCATCTAAATGAACTATATACACATTAAAATACTGTGACTCGACCGCTTTTGCAATATTACCTCCCTCCACTTTTTCAAATACAGGCACTATTTTGTCGGATTTTAACTCAAAATTTATCACATCTAATGCCTTTTCTATGTGAAGTTCTCTTTTCCTCCCTTTATCATCTACCCTGTTGTAGTCATAGACTCTATAAGTAAGATCAGAGTTTTGCTGGATTTCACATATTAAAATACCCTCACCTATTGCATGAACCATTCCAGCAGGAATGTATACCACATCTCCTGCCTCTACCTCTATCTCATTTAAACACTCCTCCAGTCTTTCTTCCTTTAAAAGCCTTACAAACTCATCTTTTGTGGTACCTTCTTTGAGACCACATATCAGTTTTGCACCTGGTTTCGCATCTATTATGTACCACATTTCTGTTTTCCCTAAATCGCCATTCTCATGTTTGTAGGCATATTCATCATCTGGATGAACCTGAACGGATAATTTATCCTGTGCATCTATTATTTTTATAAGAAGAGGAAACCTTTCATATTTTTTCCCTTTTCCATAAAGACTTTCAGCGAATTCTGAGGCTATTTCACTTATCTTCTTTCCATCAAAATTTCCTCCATCGATCACACTAACTGCCGTCCTGTTATCGGATACCGTCCAAAGTTCTCCTATTTTTTTGTTTTCCGGAATGTCAAATCCAAACTTCTCCTTTAAAGCAGTTCCTCCCCATATTCTTTCCATGAATATTGGCTTAAACTTAAGAGGTTCCATAAAGTTCCTCTCCTTTCTTTAAATAAAGTGGCATGTAGTATGCCACTTTTATCATACAATCTCTAGAGCGATTTTCACCATATCCATGAAACTTTTCTGCCTTTCTTCGGCAGAAGTTGCTTCTCCTGTAACCAAGCTGTCGCTTACAGTAAGTATAGTAAGAGCATCAACTCCATATTTGGCGGCTAATGTATAAAGTGCTGCTGTCTCCATTTCTACAGCTAATACTCCAAATTTTGCCCAAAGCCTCCAGCTATCAGGATCGTCATGGTAGAAAGTATCTGTAGTAAATACATTCCCAACCTTTGGCTCTATTCCCATCTCAATAGCCTTATCGTAAGCTTTTTTCAATAGTCTAAAGCTTGCCGTGGGAGCGTAGTCCATTCCATTAAAACGTATCTTATTTATACCAGAGTCAGTGGAAGCACTCATAGCGATTACAATATCTCTTATTTTTATATCTGGCTGTAATGAACCGCATGTACCTATTCTTATCAAGTTTTTCGCGCCATAACTCGTTATTAATTCATTCACATAAATTGATATGGAAGGTACTCCCATTCCTGTCCCTTGTACTGAAACTCTTTTCCCTTTATAATATCCAGTAAAGCCATACATTCCCCTTACTTCATTGTAACACTTTGCATCTTCTAGCAAATTTTCTGCTATGTACTTAGCTCTCAAAGGATCTCCCGGAAGTAATACTGTTTCAGCAATGTCTCCTTCTTTTGCACCAATATGTATGCTCAATTCATTTCCTCCTCTCTACAAAATTCGCTAAATATAATATTAACAAAAAAAATTTTTTAAATCAAATAAAAAAATCCCTTTTCGGGAAAACAAAATCTTACAGCATGTGAGCAAGTCCGTAAGCCGAGTTCTGTTTTAGATGGCCATCTATCTAGGGTATCAGTTGCCTGATACCTCCAGCGGCTTAACCCGAGGGAAACGGCGGGCCACCTACTCCCTCCTATTTGCCTTGCTCCGGGTGGGGTTTACCTAGCCAGCCGGTCGCCCGACTGCTGGTGCGCTCTTACCGCACCGTTGCACCCTTGCCCAACGCCTTTTAAAGCGTCAGGCGGTCTGCATTTCTGTGGCACTTTCCTTGGAGTCGCCTCCACCGGGTATTACCCGGCACCCTGCCCTGTGGAGCTCGGACTTTCCTCGTGCAAGGCATTTACCTCGCACGCGGCCATCCGACTTACTCACATGCATATATATCATTTTTCTATATCAGCCAATGATATATTAACACAGTATTTTCATATTGTCAAGCCCCGTTCAAAGGCAGGTCTGTGTCAAGATTTTGTAGGTAAAAAATTTTTATAACTGACCTCACCGTTAA
>NZ_JBNATX010000060.1:0-6861 GCF_049701115.1 Caldanaerobacter sp.
ACATAACAAAATTTGTCGGACCAAATAATTACCTGCAAGGAGTTTCAGACCCTTTGTTTATAGTGGCGGTAAAAAACACCTTTTATTTTGTCATATTAGCTGTATTTTTTGAAACATTTTTGGGTTTAACTTTGGCTCTATTTTTTAGTTCATTGAAATCAAGATATGAGAAATTGCTGAGGGGCATAGTACTTATCCCGATGCTACTTCCCCCTATCACAGTAGCACTGACATGGAAAATGATGTATGACTATAATTACGGAGTAATAAACTTTTTTATAAAACTATTTGGGGGAAAAGCGATAGAATGGCTAAATTCACCTAAAATCGCCTTGTTTTCTATAATATTGACAGATATTTGGCAGTGGTCTCCTTTTGCCTTTTTAGTAATATTTGCTTATTTACAAGCTTTACCACAAGATATATATGAAAGCGCAGATGTAGATGGTGCTAATTATCTTCAAAAACTGAGATATATTACTTTGCCTTTGATAAAACCAGCAATATTTTTAACAGCTCTTTTAAGGACAATAGATACTTTTAGGGTGTTTGACAAGGTTTATGTGATGACAGGAGGAGGCCCCGGCAATTCTACAGAGACCATAAGCTTTTATATATACAGAAACGCTTTCAGATATTTTCAAATAGGTTATTCTTCCTCCATAGCCATAATAATGGTTGTAATTGTTTTATTATTTTCTATGCCGTATATAAGAAATCTCATGAAATCTATCTCACAACAAGCGTAAAGTTAATAAAACAATTAAGGATTTTTGTAGGTATATCATAAGATATCAATATTTAAGGAGAAGTTTTTATGAAAAAATTGTCAATATTTTTAATGGCGATAGTGCTATTAATTTCGTCTTTAGCTTTTAATTACACAAATGCATATGCCATTGATGCAGATTTGTACAAACCTGCTGTATACTATCCCTACTTGTGGAAGCTTGGAGGACTCAATTTACATGATAATCCAAACTGTGTAAATTATCATATTTTTACATCGAAACAAGAACTTCAAGATTATCTTTATCAGACAGAAGGATGGGACCAGAGGCAAGCTTCAGATGCAGCTGACTTTGTTTTCAGAATAAAAAATTCCACAGTAGCATATGTGTATACTTACATATGGTATTACAATGAATACTGGAATTCTTTTCATGATAATTATTTTATGTACAGAGAAGGACCCGATACAGAGGCAGTCGTAGTAGGGGTATCTTCTTTGGGTGCGGTAACATCTTTTGTGACCCATCCTCATTATACACTTCAAAAATATGATAACCCGGCTATTATAGATCAAACTCATCCAATTCTATATTTGAGAGGGGCGCATCATGGTCCATATCAAACCTCTGGCATAGGAAATACTTTTAGATATTGGGGATATAACTACAATTTACTTTACTATTATCCAGCAATAATTGAATATTAGAAAAAGAGTATATATGCTAAGGTCATATAACTGTCTATACAATAGCATTTAATTTCTAAGCCTCTGCCGGACTTTTAAGCAGAGGCTTTCTTTATAACCTATTATTCAAGCAAAAAAATGTTGAAATAAAAAATCTATAAAAAGGATGGTTTAGGAAGATATAATGAAAGATAGTTAAAGAATAGCTAAAATATAAAAGCCAGAATAAAATATTCGTCTACCGTGATAGAATTAAAGCCCATTTCAGGCTTTCGGTAGACGATATAGTTTGCGCATAGATGGTAGCGGCGAGTGGATTCGAACCACCGACACTGCGGGTATGAACCGCATGCTCTAGCCACCTGAGCTACGCCGCCATGTTTGGTTGCGGGGGTGGGATTTGAACCCACGACCTCCGGGTTATGAGCCCGACGAGCTACCGGACTGCTCCACCCCGCGCCAGTGGTGCCGGAGACCGGACTTGAACCGGTACGGGCTTATTCAGCCCCCAGGATTTTAAGTCCTGTGCGTCTGCCAGTTCCGCCACTCCGGCGGAATCCCTTTGGACAGTATTAATTATATTATATAAGCTTTTTTAAGTCAATAGTTATTTTCTCCAAAGCTCCTGTTTGTTATGAATAAAGGCATAAGTTTGCTTCTGCCTTTGAATTAAGTGAGACAGGAGTTTATAATTATTATAGAAAGATCTATGTGGTCACAAGGAAATTTTTCACTTTTTTCTCTACACTCAAACAGAACTAGTGTCAGTAAATTATTTAGTATGATATGGAGGGATAAACGTGTGTGATGAAAATTCTGAATATTGTATAGTAGATCGGTTTGAAGAGGAATGGGCAGTAATAGAGTATAAAAATAAAACCTTTAATTTTCCAAAAGTTCTTCTTCCATTAAACGTAAAGGAAGGAGATGTAATTAAATTTGAAGTCATGGTAGATGAAGAAGAGACAAAAAGAAAGAAGGAAAGGATTAAAAAGCTTGCAGATGAGCTTTTTACAGAGGAGGAATAGTAGCACATGTTTAGACGGAGAATGGCAGTAATTTTTGCAGTAATGCTTTTAATCTTTATTTTTTCCGGATGTACGTTTTTTCCAGATAGTGAGTTTTCAAATGCTCAGAAATCTTATGACTCAATTACCGACAATTGTCAATTGCCAGCAATTTCAAGTGAAGATTTATCCTCTAAGCTAATTGTCAGTTTTATAGATGTAGGGCAGGGAGACAGCATATTTATAAAAACCCCTTCTGACAAGGCAATGCTAATAGATGCTGGTACTCCTGAGATGGGGGAAAGGGTGGTTAATTATATAAAAAAACAGGGCGTAAGGAAGATAGATGTATTGGTGGGCACGCACCCTCACACTGACCACATAGGGGGTATTCCGGAAGTAATTCAAAATTTTGATATAGGTAAATTTTATATGCCAAAAATAACTACGACTACTAGTGCATTTGAGAATGTATTAAAAGCGGCAAAAGCAAAAAAATTGCCAATATACGTGGCAAAGGCAGGGGTAACACTTTATTTAGGAACGGACATAGAGGCTAAAATGCTTGCTCCAAACAGCTCTTACTATGAAGATTTAAATAACTACAGTGCAGTTATAAAAATAACTTATGGGGATACTGCATTTCTATTTACGGGTGATGCAGAAAAAGAATCGGAAAGAGAAATGCTTGCCGAAAACTATAATTTAAAGGCGGACGTACTAAAAGTAGGGCATCATGGAAGTTCTTCATCTTCTTCATGGAGTTTTCTTAAAGAAGTGAGGCCCAAATATGCAGTTATCTCCTGCGGGAAAAATAATGAATACGGCCATCCCCACAGAGAGACTCTGGAAAAATTAAGTGAATTGGGGATAACCGTATACAGGACAGATGAATGTGGCACAATTGTGGCAGTAAGTGATGGAAAGAGAGTATCTTTTTTTAGAATCAAATAGGGTATAGCGTAAAATAGTTTATAAAATATTGGTAGGATTTAGTCTATTTCGATGAAAGGATTGCTCGAGTCAAGGAAAAATGCTGATGTTTTGGTGCCAAAAAATTTTTCAAAATAGAAAGCTATTTCATCTCTTGCTTTTAAAACAGCATCTTTATTGCAATTTGTAAAGCCATCTATAGGGATGAAAATATCGGTGCTTTCCTCAGTTATTTTTCCAATTTCTGATTGGCGCCAGATCCACCTGCGAGTTTTTATCATTTTTTCGTCGGCATATACCAGTTCTCCTTTTTCTACATATTCGGGCTCAGTTTGGCCAAAGGGCACAAAAGGTTCTCCTCCTTTTGTAAAACCCACTTTAAGATTTCCCTCTGCCTTTTTAAGGTCATGGGCTCCAATTGGAAGAGTGTATTTTAAGGACATGGCATTCACGAGATTTACTACATTGTTAATAGCAGGGATTTGCCCGTTTTTTAGGGCACGTGCTGTCAAGGCTTCTACAGAACAAGGGAATTTATTAGGATTTATTCCTAACTTCTTAAAAGCCTCTCTATAACAAAGAATATCGGGGTGTTTTTTTATATTAGCACCTGAAAATTTTTCTATCGTAAATTTAATACTTTCGTCAAGTAATGCAAGAATTTCATCATTTGTTCCGTGATTGTCTACTTCCTTTGCTACAATTACGCCAAAACAAACATTAGGCAAAACTTTGAAAACTTCCTCTTCAATTATGAATTTCATTGTTTATTCTCTCCTTTACACTTTAACAGTAAGATATTTAGGGAAGCTTTTTCTATTTGCATTTATATTTTGGGGATTTAATGTAAATATACGACATAATAGAAATTAATCCTTCTTGCAAGAAACAAAATTTGTACTATTTTAACTTTCTATATAAAGCCTAATTATTTCTAAGTAAAAATGAGTTTTAAATTTATCTAGTAGATGATTTTAAGGACCTGGCTTTTAGAGAGACTTCTAAAGCTTTTCTTGCAATATAAAGGTTTGCAGTTATTTCATGGCTAGGATTTTCAATGGCTTTTAGAAGGTCTTGGAAAGCTTTTTGGACAAGTTCAGAGAAAACTTCATTTTTTTCTCTTTTTAATTTGTATTCTTTAGTGATAACTTGTCCTTCTTCAATCTTTTCCAGCTTAAAAGAAAGTGGGAGCCATCCCTCAAAGGTTATATATCCCTTTTCAAAAGCGATTCCTCCAAAATTTTTTTCAAGTAATCCAGGTTTGTCAAAACAGTGATAGAATTCTCCATAAGCATCTATTTGAGGAAAGTGCACAATGCTCATGTCTTCATAAGGGTCATGGCCAAAAGTGGCTACAGGCTTTGGAGTGTCCTCTAAAAGCCAGGAAAACAAATCGTAAAAATGTCCCCCGTGTTCTACAAGTATCCCTCCGCTTTTTTCTTCTTTCCAGAACCAGTGGTCAGGGTTAAGTCCTTCACTGCTGGCAAAATTGTAAAACCATACTTTTTTAATCTTGCCCATGTCGGGATTTTCTTTTATGCAGTTTTTCAATTTATAATAAAGTTGATGATAGCGCATTATATAGTCTACCACGGCTTTTACGCCTGCTTTTTCTACTTCTGAGATTATTTCGTCAGCTTGCTTAAGACTTAAAGCTAGAGGTTTTTCTATAAACAAATGCTTTTTATTTTTAGCTGCTGCTACGGCAATGCTGTGGTGAGAATCAGGTGGAGTTAAAACCAGTACTACATTTACCTCAGGGTCTGATATAAGTGTCTGCCAGTCTGTGGTCCAGTTGGGGATGTTCATACTTTGAGCAAAATTTTTTAGTTTCTCGGGATTTACACCTGATACCCCGTATATTTCTACATTTGGTATTTTTGATATGGACCTTAGTACAAAACTTCCGAAAGCCCCATAGCCTACAGCAGCTACTTTAACCATATATATCCCTCCAATTCAAAATGATATAATTATCTTCAGAAATTAAACTTGGTGAGGGATGTAAATGGAAACAATAATAAAGCCTGATATAGCGATAATAAAAGGGAATTTTTATGGCTTAAGTTCAGGAATCTTAGGAGGTTTTGGAGAAGTAGATTTTGTATTTAATCATACAATTCCTAAGAAGGTGCTGGATGAATTTGATAAATTGGATCCAAAAGAGTACGTCAAAAAAGTTGCGGAAGATAATGGGATAGAAGGAAAGTACTTTGGGCTTATAACGGCTGTCTCTATGGAAAGATTAAGAGTTGTTAAGAGAAATGAAGTTACAGCATTTATAACTGCTGGTGTTAAAAACCATAACCAGAAAATAAACGCAGGAACCATCAATATTATACTACACTTAGAAGCAAATTTGCAAGACAGTGCCCTTATAAATGCTATAATCACAGCTACAGAGGCAAAGAGTATGGCGCTTCTCGAATTAGGGTATGACTTTACTGGGACAAGCACTGATGCAGTGGTAGTAGTTAGAGATAGAAATTGCAGTAAATTTTATGAATACGCAGGGCCAGAGAGTACTCTTGGCAAGTTCATATGGGAAGCGGTAAAAGAAGGAGTGAAAAGAAGTCTAAAAGATTGAAAGCGGGGGAACCCCGCTTAAAATTTTGAGGAAAAGGCTAGGTGGAATTTTTTCAGTATTACTTCAGTAAAAAAGGCATAGAGAGGAACTTGAATAGCTTGTGTTACAATTCTTGGGGGAACGGTTATTTTCATTGGCAGATGGAAGAGCATTTGAATGAAATAGGGCGTGAGTATGATAGAAGAGATGGTCTGCCCTAAGCCTATCGCTATAACAAGCTGCCAGAAAGTAGGAATTTGCGCCTTAAAAGGTTTTAAAAACAATGGAGGAAGAATTCCTACAAGGGCAGCGGTAAAAGTGAAATGGGGCATGTAAGGGCCCATTGGGTTTATAAAATAACCAATGATATCTCCCAATGCTCCTACAATGCCTCCGGCATAGGGGCCAAATGCTATTCCTGCAAAAATTACAGGAAAAGCTCCAAAGCCTATCCTTATTCCTTCCACACCTCCAATCGCTATCCTTATGCTGGCTATTCGCGTGAGCACAATGTTTAGCGCTACTAGCAAGGCAAGAAATGTAATTTCTCTTGTAGTAAATTTTTTCATAAAAAAACCTCCCCTTTATTTTGTGTGGCAGAGTATGCCACACCAGAGGAGAATCCTTTGGGGTGGCAGCGGACGCGGTGGCCCACCGCAAGCCATAAAGGCTTTTCGTACGGAGGCGACGTCCCATCCTCCGTCACTTAACGCGGGACACCTACTCTGCCCAAATTGAATTACATAAGATAATTTAATTATAGCATAAAAATCAAATTTTTCTTTGGAGAAATATATAAATTTTATGCTATTTTTACCCGTAATCGTACGAAATTTTGTTGAAATTTTATATATACTTTTAAAGGAACGAGTAAAAATTATCCAGATAGTGTAAAATTTCAGTAGGTGATGAAGCAGGAAAATGGGGTATGGATGTAG
>NZ_JBNATX010000061.1:0-6450 GCF_049701115.1 Caldanaerobacter sp.
CGACCACTTGAGCCCAAAGGGCGAATTGGTCGGAACCCCGCCTGAGCCCGAAAAGTGAGCCTTAGTTTAGTCGCTTTGCAACTCCGGAGCATTAACACAAAATGCCACTTAAATCACTTAAATTAAGAAGGACTTTGTAACAAACGGAAGAGGGAGAGTAAGGTCTCCCTCTTTACACTTTATCTAAGGCTTGCTTAAAGTCATTTATTACATCCTCTATTTCCTCAATTCCGACAGACACCCTTATGAGTCCTTCTGAAATTCCAAGAGCTTTTAATTCTTCTTTGCTCAAAGCCCTGTGGGAAGTGGATTTTGGATGTGTTATCATGGTTTGAACCCCTGCCAGTGATGGAGCAAATTTTATAAGTTTGAGCTCCTGCATGAATCTATTTACAGATTGTTCACCCCCGTCAATTTCAAAGCTCAACATGCCTCCAAATTCATCTTTAAAAAGCTTTTTGGCGATGCTGTAATCAGGGTGAGAAGGCAGTCCTGGATAGAAGACCTTTTTCACTTTTGGATGGCTTTCTAAAAATTCGGCCAATCTCATCGCATTTTTGCAGTGCTCTTTCATCCTTAAAAACAGTGTTTTAGCACCTCTTAAAGTGAGCCATGCGTCAAAAGGACTCATAGAGCCTCCAAAATTGTGGACTATTCTCCTTGTGCGAGAGATAAATTCTTTATTTCCTGCTATAAGTCCTCCTATTACATCACTGTGTCCGTTTATGTATTTTGTGGCGCTATGTATTACAGCATAAGCGCCGAATTCTAGAGGCCTCATAAGGTAAGGAGTTGTAAAAGTATTGTCTACTATGAGTTTTAATCCGTGCCTTTTTGCTATTTTTGCAATTTCTTCAACGTCAAATACTCTTATCAAAGGATTTGTCATGATTTCCATGTATATGACTTTTGTATTTGGCTTGATAGCCTTTTCTACAGATTCTAAGTCCGAAAAATCTACCAAACTTATTTCAATTCCCAATCTCTTAAACTCCGAATTAAAAAGGCTGTTTGTTCCTCCGTATATGTCTTTTGCTGCGATTATGTGGTCTTTCGAATTTACTTCTGCCAGGAGAGCTGAGGAAATTGCTGCCATTCCTGAAGCGCAGGCTTGCCCTGCCTCTGCTCCTTCTAAATTTGCAATTAATTCTTCTACGGCAGTTTGATTTGGGTTCCCAAGTCTTGTGTACATATACCTTGAAGGATTCCCATCCAAGTAATCGTAAACTTCCTCAAGTGTATCAAAGGTAAATACAGAAGTCTGGTATATAGGGAGAGTTTTGGGTTTTGGAGGAATTTTTTCATCCGCATAATTTCCAATATGCACTACTTTTGTTTTAAGATGAAGTTCCACGCTATCACCCTCAATTTTCAGATTTTAACTCTATCATAATATGCGAAAAATTAAAAGTCAACAACCCTTTCTTTGCAATGGATTTTGTTGTAAACTATTATAAAAGAAGGTCTAATGCATATTAATTAAATTAAGAAGCTTAAACAAAAAGGAGGCATAAACAGTTGAATGATAAAGAGGAAAAGAAAGATAAGGATAATCTGCTTTTAATCGCTATAAAAAAGCAGCTTGACCAGATGGCTGAGCTTATGGAAAAGATGAAAATAGCTGACTATGTAGAGCTTATGCAAAGTCCTTATAGGCTTTTGTGGCTAAATTTTATAGGAGGAGTTGCGAGAGGTTTTGGAATCGCAGTCGGTTTTACAATACTTGGTGCAATTATCATCTATATCTTACAAAAATTAGTTGTATTAAATTTGCCTCTAATAGGGGATATTATAGCTGATATAGTTAAGATTGTACAGCAAAAATTGTACTGACAGGAGCTGATTGTAGTGGATAATGGAAAATTAATGTACTTTAAAAATCTACTTCTTGAGGAGAAAAATAGAGTTTTATCCACAATACATAAGATGAATTTAAACGATGGCGTTGGAGGAATTGCTCAGAGGGAATACTATCAGGAGCTTTCCCTTTTGGACAATCATCCAGCTGATATGGCTTCAGAGGTTTATGAAGTAGAGAAAAATTACGCTTTAAAAGATAATGAAAAAAATATACTGCGTCAAATAGAAGATGCACTTCAAAAAATAGAAAATGGGGATTATGGAATTTGTGAGAATTGTGGGGAACCCATAGAGGAAGAAAGGCTTGAGGCTATTCCCTATACTGCTTTATGCTCCTCCTGCGCAAAAGAAAAGGACTTAAACTTAAAGGATTTGAAAAATTCAAGACCCAATGAGGAAAAAGTCATAAAATACCCCTTTGGATGGGGATATAAGGACGAAAAAGGAGAGATACAGTTTGATGCTGAAGACTCCTTTCAAGAAGTTGCAAGGTTTAATAAGACAAAAAGCGGTTCTGACCATTATGAAGAGGTATACGACGAAGAAAATGCAGGGTATGTAGAGGAGACGGACAAGATAAGCAACGAAGATTATAAAAAGACTTTGTAAAAGGCACTTAAAAAGAGCATAAGTGCCTTTTACTCTCCTATTATCTTTACCAGTACTCTTTTTTTCCTTTTTCCATCAAATTCTCCGTAAAAAATTTGTTCCCACGGCCCTAAATCTAATTTTCCATCTGTTATTGCCACGACAACTTCTCTTCCCATAATAGTTCTTTTTAGATGGGCATCGGCATTGTCTTCATAGGTGTTGTGATAGTACTGCTCATAAGGCTTTTCGGGGGCTAGTTTTTCTAAAAAATTTTCAAAGTCTTTATGTAATCCTGGTTCGTCGTCATTTATAAAGACACTGGCAGTTATGTGCATGGCATTGCAGAGAAGAAGACCTTCTTTTATTCCGCTTTCTCTTACGCATTCTTCCACGAGAGGAGTAATATTGATAAACTCTCTTCTTTTTTTGGTTTCAAACCAGAGTTCTTTTCTATAGCTTTTCACCTTCCGGCTCCCCTTTCAGAAGTTTTGTCTACAGGATATATTTTATCATAGTTTTGTTGCTTTTTTGAAAAAAGGAGTTTTGAAATTGAAGGAGAAATTTTTAAATGATAAAAATGTAGGGGAGGAAAAGAAAATGGATTTTAAAATATTAAAAGAAAAACTAACTCAATCGAATTTGACAGTTGTACTGACAGGAGCAGGGATATCTAAAGAAAGCGGGATACCTACTTTTAGAGGAGAGGATGGGCTATGGAAAAAATACAATCCAGAAGAACTTGCAACGCCATGGGCTTTTCAAAGAAATCCAGCTCTTGTTTGGGAATGGTATGATTACAGAAG
Organism: Caldanaerobacter sp.; assembly: GCF_049701115.1. Lineage (NCBI taxonomy): Bacteria > Bacillati > Bacillota > Clostridia > Thermoanaerobacterales > Thermoanaerobacteraceae > Caldanaerobacter > Caldanaerobacter sp. The sequence goes on from NZ_JBNATX010000061.1 coordinate 3,255, forward strand.
AAGGATAATTTCTAAGGCAAAACCTAATAAATGTCATCTGCTCATTGCAGAGTTTGAGGAAAGGTTTAAAAATGTAAGAGTAATTACGCAAAATGTAGATGGTTTACATGAGGCAGCAGGGTCTACAAATGTGATAGAACTTCATGGCAACATATGGAAAGTAAGATGTACAAAATGTGACTTCAGAGGCATAAACAGAGAAGTGCCTTTAAGCAAAATACCTCCTGAGTGCCCGAAATGCGGATCTATTGTAAGACCAGATGTGGTCTGGTTTGGTGAACCTCTCCCATCTGATAAACTTACAGAGGCTATGGAGCTGTCACAAAGAGCAGACCTTTTTATTGTAATTGGTACATCTTTAATGGTGCAGCCTGCAGCTTCTCTTCCTTTTTTGGCTCTTGAAGGAGGAGCTTTTGTAGTTGAAGTAAGTCCTGAGGAGACCCCCCTTTCAAGGAAAGCACATCTTTTTTTTCAAATGGGAGCGGTTGAATTTGCCATGAAATTTGAAGAGAAGGAGAGATAAAAAATAAAAGGGCACACATTTATGTGCCACTCAGACTGTTGACACAATAGAGAAGTGGCATTTTGTGTGTAAATGCGACTTGTTGCCACAAAGCGGTAACTAAACTTGGCGAACTTGAGGAGCGAAGGCGGGGCGAGCGAAGTGAGCGGATTCTTAGTCTTTTGGCGAATTGCCGGTACCCCGCCTGAGCCCGAAAAGTGAGCCTTAGTTTAGTCGCTTTGCAACGCCGGAGCATTAACACAAAATGCCACTTAAATAATGAGAACTTTGTCAACAAGCTGAGAGGTATACATTTACGTGCCACTAAATTTATTGAGGTGTTCAAGAAGCTTTTTCTTTTCTCTTTCAGGGATTTTGTTCCAGTTATTTGATACTATTGCAAACCTCTCATTAAGATGGATAACCTGGGGTGGAAGGAATGATTCCTCTTTATGGCCTGCTACATACGAATGCCTTTTTCCCATAATTTCCACCAGCCACAAGCTCACGCCGTACTTTGATTTTATTAAGTCTGAGAGCCTGGTAAATTCTTCGATCAATAGCTTTTTAGAAGTAGAGGTCTCTTTCTCCATTCTGTATCCTCCTGTAATACTCCATAAGCTTTGAAAATACTTCTTTTGGAACTCTTTCTTTGATTTCTTCAATTTCTTTCTGTATTACTTGTTCACCGGCTATTTTTGTTTCCTCGCTTGCAAAATCGTCCAGCCATTCTCTAAAAGTGAGTACGGCGTTTAGCTTGCAGAAAACAGCTTCTCTTCCTGTTTTTAAAAGGGTCATTATGTGTTTGCCTGTTCTTCCACATCTATAACCTGCTGTGCAGAAACTTGTTATATATCCCATTTTTGCCAGTTCTCTTATCAATTCGTCCAGGCTTCTGGTATCTCCTAGCAGGAACTGCTGTCTCTCTGCTTCCTGCTCGGTGTACCTGTCAGAGTAGGCGCCTATTCCAATTTTTGTAGAAGCATCCGTTTGAGTGACTATGCCCATGGAGAGAATTTCATCTCTTAAGTGGGCAGGTTCTCTGGCGGTTAGAATCATACCAGTATAAGGTACAGAAAGCCTTATGACAGCTATTAACTTTTTGAAATCTTCATCAGATACTTTGTATTTTGATTCTTGAGCAAAAGGTGTATTAGCAGCAGGTTCTAACCTTGGGAAAGATATGGTATGAGGTCCTATGCCAAAAAATTTCTCTAGATTTCTTGCGTGATATAAAAGACCCATTACTTCAAATCTCCAGTCATAAAGTCCAAAGAGCACTCCCAAAGCTACATCGTCAACTCCTGCTTCCAGTGCTCTGTGGTGACAGTACAATCTCCACTGATAATGGGATTTTATGGTTCCTTCTGGGTGTAGCTTTTTATAGGTCTCGTGATGATAGGTTTCTTGAAAAACCTGATAGGTTCCTATTCCTACATCCCGAAGCATTTCTAATTCTTCTATAGACATGGGGGCGGCGTTTACATTTACTCTTCTTATCTGCCCATATCCATTTTTTGTTTTAACTTTGACTTCATATATAGTTCTTATTGTATCTGCAATATATTTAGCATCTGTAGTAGGATGCTCACCATATACTGCAATTAAACGCTTATGGCCTATTTCTCCTGCTAGAACTTCTGCTTCTCTTCTTACTTCTTCTAATGTTAACCTTCTTCTTTTGATGACTGTATTTTCTCTCCTAAATCCGCAGTAGACGCAGTTATTTACACACAAATTGCTGCAATAAAGGGGCGCAAAAGTTACAATTCTGTTGTCATAAACTTTTTTCTTGATTTTTGCTGCTGCATCAAAAATTTCTTGCCATAATTCAGGGTCTTTGACATTTAAAAGAGCAGCCGTTTCATCAGGTTCAAGAGTCTCTATTTCTAGTGACTTTTGAATTATTTCTCTTATCCTCTGCTTATCAGGATTCTGGTTTTTCCTCAGTTTTTCCCATATTTCTTCGTCATCAATGAAGTCTCTTCCGTTTTCAAGATATCTGGTGATTTGTTCCTCTTTGATTACACTGTCCATCCATCTTTTTTCTTTTTCACTCAACACAACAGCCATTTTTAAATTTCCTCCTTCCCTTGCCCTCAGAGTACCTCCTTGGGCTCAGTATTTCAATTACATTATACAATAGGATTGTTAAATTTTCAACAAAAATGATGAATATAATTATTGTCCTATGAAATCTTACTAAGTGCAAAAAATAGAATTACTTTTGATTTTAAGTTAATATATCATAAGAATATACCCACTCTATAAGTGACCTGCTCCCGAGCATTTTTATTTTCCTCCAATCCTCCCAAAGTGAATTTTGCTGGGAGTGGGTCAATTGTACATTGTTAATCACATAATAAAAGTACAAATATAGCAATTGGTGGGGTTGGATAATAATACTAAATGTTGTCTTTTTGAGAAAGAAAGACAAACGGTAAAATGTCAAGGGGGTAATTAAAAATTTTTTGAGACATTTAAAGGGCAAAAAAGACAAAAAATACCCCTCTCCCAATATGCCAATAAACGGAATTGGAAGATCCAAAATAGAGTTCTTTATTAATTTTTAACAAAAAAGTATTTAAATACTAACAACAATTTTTTCTTGATATATTTGACCTTTGCTGAGCATTGCAAAGATCAGAGGGATTAATCTTCTAGCAGTTAAGACGAGGGCACGTTTATGTTGGT
>NZ_JBNATX010000062.1:0-6192 GCF_049701115.1 Caldanaerobacter sp.
CTACATCCATACCCCATTTTCCTGCTTCATCACCTACTGAAATTTTACACTATCTTTTAATTTTTTATCAAATCCCATATATTTCGGAGCGCATAGCTGGCTTTTTCTCTTATTACCACGTCTGCCTTGTAATCGTAAGGAGTTTCGGTAGCATTTATTATAATTAATCTATCTACCATTCCGGGTAAAAAATTTACAGGCGCAACCACCAGCGATGACCCTATTACTATCAAAAGATCACTTTCCTGAACTTCTTTGACCGCTAAATCAAATGCATAAGGCATTGGGTCACCAAAAAGAACCACATCCGGTCTTAATATCCCGTTACACTTATCGCAGCGAGGAGGTATTTCTCCCTTTTCAACTTTGCGCTCTAGTACCTCAAAACTCACTTTTTCACCGCACCTCAAACAACTTCCTTCCCTCGTATTCCCGTGCACCTCATAAATTTTCTTTGACCCCGCCTTTTGGTGAAGATTATCTATATTCTGGGTGATTACACCAGCAATCACGCCCTTTTTCTCCATTTCACTCAATATATAATGAGCCTCATTTGGTTCTGCATTCCTCATAGAGGACAAAATTTTAAACCCAATCTTGTAAAATTTCTCAGGATAATTAAAGAGCACTTGTGTAGAAAGAATTTCTGTAGGGTCCATATTTTCCCAAAGACCTGTCCCAGGGCTTCTAAAATCAGGAATCCCACTTTCCGTTGAGATACCAGCCCCTGTCAATACCATAACCTTTTTGGAAGCCTTTATAAGACTAGCTGCCTTTTTGAATAAATCTTCACTTCTCATAAAGAAAAATCCCCCTTTCACTATTTAGTATATCATACAGTACCTTCTTTTTTTATTTTTTCTCTAATTTTTCTCTTTACCAAAACCCCTATTTTTCCTGTCTCCTGAGCCGACAGATTAGGCCATCCAACTTTTTTTACTTTTTCTAAAAGACCCAGTTCTTCAGCTGCTTCCCACTTGAAAATTTCAATCAGAAACCTGTCTTCCATGTTTTCTTCTCCTTTTTATAAGATTTACTCAATAAATTATTCTTTCCCAAAACTTTTTAAAATAAAAAATCCGGGAAAACCCGGAATCAAACAGCTATAACTTCCTTTACCTCTGGAATTTCTTCTTTAATTGCCCTCTCAATACCTTCCTTTAGAGTAAGGGTAGCAAAAGGACATCCCCCACAAGCCCCTGTAAGCCTCACTTTTACAATACCATCCTCTGTAACATCAATAAGCTCTACGTCACCACCATCTGCCTGAAGGGAAGGTCTTATAAGGTTCAAGATTTCTTCCACTCTTTCTCTCAAACAAATCCCTCCTTTAACTTTGGTTTTCTACTTTCTTCCCTATAATCTCTGCTACGCCTTCTAAAAATATTTTGTCCATTTCATCAAAAGCAGCCAGATCGTCACTGTCAATATCTATTTCGCCTATTATTTCACCATTAGCCCAAATTGGCACTACGATTTCAGATTTCGTCTCAAGACTGCAAGCTAAATAATTGTCTTCTTTAGTCACATCGTCCACTATGATAGTACTTTCTTCAGCGACAGCTCTTCCACAAACTCCCTGACCTACTTTTATCCTTACATGCTCTGTAGGTCTACCAATATAAGGTCCTATAACCAGTTCGCCGTTTTCCATAAAATAGAATCCTGTCCAAGTATAGTAAGGCACGTTTTCAGATAAAATTTTTACAACTTCCTCATAAAATGTATTTAAATCCTCTATTTCGTTTGCTTTTGTCCTAATCACCTCAGTGAGCTTTTCAAAGACTTTCTTCTTATCCATGTCTACAACTCCTTTGTAAAAATTTTGTCAATAATAATTTTACCACAAAGGCCCATAAAAACAAAAGTCAATTGTAATACTGTCGATTCGGGTCATTTAAAACCCTTTTAATCATCCAGTATGCCAGTAAAAGTATAAAAGGAGTAGCAACCTGCGTCATCGTAAAAAATCCAATACCTAACCTTTCGTTGAGATACACAGGCCATATTAATGGAACATCTTTTACAGTTTCTTCAAATATGGCTCTTAGAAGTTGATAGTAGAATATAAATGACCAGAACTGATAGCCATCAGGCATCCTTTTCTTTTCTATATAAAAATACCTTATAAGTAAAAAGGCACCAATACCTACACCAACAAGCTGTGCCGGCCACCTATCAAAGAAAAACTCGGTATGCCTTCCCAACACTTCATGATTAAAAATATTCCCAACCCTCACCAGCATGTTGCCAAGAGCTAAACCCACTACGGCGAAATCCTCTAACGGATTGATTCTTATACCTTTCTTCTTGCAATAATAAAGACCTGCCAGAAAACCCCCAAGCACTGCTCCATGCCATGAAAGACCGCCTTCGTATATCTTAAAGACCTGGACAGGATCTTTTATGAACCATTCTGGATAATTAGCAATCACAAACATCAATCTTGCACCAATAACTCCAAATATAACCACCAACATCAAAAGGTTTAAAAGAAAATCTTCGCTGTAATTTAACTTTAAAGCTCTTTTATAAATGTAGTAACCGCCTACAGCAATAGAAATAGCCATAAATATTCCATACCAGTGTACTGCAATCGGGCCAAATTTAAAAGCATATGGACTAAGTGAAGGTATATCCATTTTCCTACCCCCATACATTTTCTCGTATAATACCATTTTACAGCATCTTAAATCCATGTCAAGAGGATTGATTTTTTCAAAGTTTTCTTGTATATTTGGAAATTAGAGAAATTAGAAAAATGCCACATTTTAAAAAGAATAGGGGGCATTGGAATTGGCTACAGGAGCAAAATACTATCACTCCTGCATAAATTGTGGAGGAATAAACACAGACACGAGAAATGAGAAGGGACTTCCCTGCGAAATTTGTCTTCCAAGTGAAGAAGAAAACATTTTAATAGGTTTAAAAAATAACAATACCTTAAAAAAATATGAAAATTACTCCAATTTTATCGAGGAGTATCAACAGTTTGAAAAGTTCTTCACCCGAAAGATAGGCAAAAAGCCCACTGGATATCAGCGCTTTTGGACTAAAAGGCTACTTCTTTCAAAGAGTTTCACTCTTGTAGCACCTACAGGTGTAGGAAAAACGACCTTTGGTCTGATTTCAGCTCTCTGGGTCGCTAAAAAAGGTGGAAAAGTAGTTTTAATTTTCCCAACACTGTCACTGGTAGAACAGGCTGCTACAAGATTAGCGGACCTTTTAAAAGATGATGAAGATAAGGTAAAAGTCCTTTTTTACACATCTTCTATGAAAAAGAAAGAAAGAGAAAATTTTGAAATAAATTTTTATGATGAAAACTACGATATACTAATCATTTCCTCTCAGTTTATATCTCGAAGAAAGGAACAAATTTCTAAAAAAATTTTTGACCTTGTGTTTGTGGACGATGTAGATTCCGTTCTTAAATCTTCAAAGAACATCGATGCGCTTCTTAATATGATAGGCATTCCACAGCAAACTATAGAATCTGCTTTGGAAAACTTAAAGAAAAGAGCATCTCATGATGAAAAAGCTCAAATCCAAGAAAAACCTCCAAAAGGACAGCTTATTGTATCTTCCGCTACTGCTAAACCTCGTGGTGTAAAACCTCTCCTTTTTAGAGAGCTTTTAGGATTTGAGATTGGAAGATTCACTACTAGTGCACGAAACATCTCCAATATAAGGATAAAAGAAAAATCCCTCGAAAAACTTTTGCAGACAATAAAATTTATAAAAGATGGAATACTTCTATTTGTAGCAACTGAAGAAGAAGGAAGAGAAATTGCAAACTACCTTGAAAAACACGGAATAAAATTGGGAAAAACATGGGAAGATTTTGAAAATTCTTTTAAAAACTTTAAAGAAGGAAAATTACAAGCTTTATGTGGAATATATTCCTATTACGGAAAATTAGTAAGAGGGATTGATCTACCTCTTAGAATAAAATTCGCCGTATTTTGGGGAACTCCTTCATTTAAGTTCAGTACAAAACCAGAAAGTGCTCCTAGATTTATTACAGAAAGGATTTTTCAAGAGTATTTAGAACTCAATCCTAAATTGAAAGCATATTTTAAAGATTTGAAAAAGATGTCAACTGAAAGGTTAAGAAGCATAACCCAAAAATATATTTCCCAGGAAACCTGGGAAAACCTTATAGAGAAAACCTTCTCCAATGCGAAAATTGACAGAGAAAAGAAACTAATAGTGATACCCGATGTATATACATACATTCAAGCTTCAGGAAGAACTTCCAGAATATTTGGTTCAACTCTTACTAAGGGAATTTCTATTCTTTTCGAAGAAGACGATCAGCTATTCGATTTCCTAAAAGAAAGACTTTTGTATCTCACTGATGAAGAATGGGTTCAAGAAGATCAGCTTAACAACCTGATTAAGGAAGTAGAAGAGACAAGAAAAATCTCCTTATTAGAAAAACCTCTAAAAGATACTACCTCCAGACTCATAATAGTAGAATCACCGACAAAAGCCCAGACCATCTCAAAATTCATGGAAAAATCCTCTACAAGAAGATATGGCACCCTGGCGGTTCATGAATCGATCACACAGGAGGGTATACTACTATTAACTGCATCAAAAGGACATCTCTATGACCTAGAAACAAAAACAGGTCTACATGGAGTTGAGATAGTTGATAATAAATTTATTCCTTATTACAATTCGATAAAACGCTGTAGCTCATGTAATGCACAGTTCACAGATGAATTTGAACGCTGTCCTTACTGCAATTCCGACAAAATCGATGATAAAAAGAAAATTCTAGAAGCCCTAAGAGAAATTGCAATGGAAGTGGATGAGGTAATAATAGCTACAGACCCTGATGTAGAAGGAGAAAAAATTGGTTGGGATATATCTCAATATATAAAACCTGTAAATAAAAATGTCCGTCGAATTGAAATGCACGAGATTACAAGACCAGGTTTTGAAAGAGCAATAGCAAATCAAAGAGAATGTGATATAAATCTAGTCAAATCTCAAATTGTCAGAAGAGTAGAAGACAGATGGATAGGTTTTGAATTAAGCATGCGTCTACAGGAAAATTTTAAAAATTTCAACTTATCTGCAGGGAGAGTACAAAGTACTGTACTAGGTTGGATTTTAGAAAAAGAAATAGAACACAATAAAAGCAAAAAAACTGTAACACAGCTAGTACTAGATAATCAATTCAAATTTGAAGTAGAAGGAAATATAGACACAGAAAAAGTGCACGTAAAAATACTGGAAGAAAGAATAGATGTACTCCCACCTTTACCACCTTTTAACACATCTACATTATTGACAGCTGTATCTTCAAAGTTCAAACTCTCTGTGTCTCAAATAATGGAGATATTGCAAACCTTGTTCGAGTTGGGTTTTATAACTTATCATAGAACAGACTCAGTGAGAATATCTCCTACGGGCCAAAAAATAGCACGTGCCTACCTTGAAAAACTTGGAAAAAACTATTTGCTACAGGAAAGGGAATGGAGCAAAGAAGGAGCTCATGAAGCCATAAGACCTGTAAAACCCATTTCTTCAGAAGAACTCATACAATTTATTACGGAAAAAATAGCCTCTTATTTAAGCCCTACCCACATAAAAGTTTATTCCATGATATTTAACAGGTTTATGGCGAGTCAGATGAAGTCACCAGTTGTTAGAATCCAGAAAATACTAATAAGTGATGAACATTTTCAAATCGAAAAAGAGATTCCGGTAAGGTTGGAAGAAGAAGGCTGGAATGTATACAACCCAATAACAATTTACGAACCCTTCGAAGAAAAAATTTATACAGTCGTATCAAAACGAAATTACGTAACCCACAGTATTCCACTGTACACACAAGCTTCCTTAATAGAGGAGATGCAAAAAAGAAACATTGGTCGTCCTTCCACATATTCAAAAATAGTAGAAGTTCTTTTTAAAAGGAAATATGTAATTGAAGACCCTTACAAGCGAATTAGAACAACAGCTTTAGGGAGAAAAGTATACTCTTATTTAAAAGATCGCTACATGAACTACATAAATGAAGACACAACTCGCCAATTGGAAAAAGTCATGGAATCCGTAGAAAAAGGTGAAAAAGATTACCAGGGTGTTTTAAAAAACCTGTATGATGAAGTAAAAGAATTTTTAATCGAGTAGGAGCTGAATAATTATTTTATTCAGCGTCCTCTCACACCACCGTAC
>NZ_JBNATX010000063.1:0-5565 GCF_049701115.1 Caldanaerobacter sp.
AAGGCGGGGCGAGCAAAGCGAGCGGCCACCTGAGCCCGAAGGGCGAATTGGCCGGTACCCCGCCGGAGCTCGAAAAGTGAGCCTTAGTTTAGTCGCTTTGCAACTCCGGAGCATTAACACAAAATGCCACTTAAATAAGAAGTACTTTGTCAACAAACTGACAGGGCAATTTAGCCCTGTCTTACTTTTTGGTGCTTCTATAATAATCTTTTATGACGTTATTATACATTTCATAAGTCCTTTTAGCAATGCTTTCCCAGCTGAACATGTCTTCTACTCTTCTTCTTCCATTTGCCCCGAATTTCTTTGCCAGTTCCTTATTCTCCAATAAAATATTTATATGCTTGGCAAGCTCTTCAGAATTACCTGGTTCCACCAAAAAACCCGTCTCTTCATGGACCACAACTTCTTTAATCCCTCCTGTGGCACTTGCTACAACAGGAGTTTCACAGGCCATGGCTTCCAAATTTATTATCCCAAAGGGTTCATATATAGAAGGACACACAAACACTTCCGCATTGCTATAGAGCTCTACTATGTCTTCTTTTTTTACCATTTCATTTATCCAGATTATATTGTCATGGGCTTTCACTTTATTTTCAACTTCTTCCAAAATCTCTTGAGTGTCAGGAGAACTAGCACAAAGCACTACTTTTACATCTTTAGGCAAATACTTAACAGCATCTATAAGGTAGGTAATACCCTTCTGCCTGGATATTCTCCCTACAAAAAGGATATACCTCCCCTCAATCCCATACTTTTTTCTGGCAATATTTCTATCTACTTTTTTATATTCTTTCAAATCTATGCCATTGTGTATCACTTCTATTTTCTCCTCAGGAACATCGAAATATTTTAATATATCTTCCTTCGAACCCTGAGAAACAGCTATTATCCTGTCGGCAGCTTCTATCCCTGTTTTTTCCATCCATGAGCTTAACCTGTATCCGTTCCCAAGTTGTTCTTCTTTCCATGGTCTTAAAGGCTCCAGACTGTGAATGGTAACGACCAATGGCTTATCGTAAAGTTTTTTACCAATGAAACCAGCCATAAAAGTATACCAGGTATGACAGTGAAGTATGTCGGAATCTATGGGGTCTTTTACCATTGCCAGATCTACTGAAAAAGGCCCTAAAACCTTCTGATATTTAGGGTCTGAGTCTTTTTTTAGCTCTTCCCATTCTTTATATCCTTTTACTGTTAAATTTTCCGAAATTACTTGCTGCTCTCCAAAACATCTTACATCCACCTGCATAAATTTTGATAATTCTCTTGTGAGGTAATCCACATGAACTCCTGCTCCACCGTATATATTTGGCGGGTATTCATTAGTAAAAATCGTGACTTTCAAACTATCCATAACTTACCCCCATTTCTTGCGGTTTTTTAAGGTCTTTTATACATTCCAAAATACCATTAAGAGGTATTTTGAACCAGCTAGGTCTGTTGTTCACTTCATAAATACCTTCAAAAAGAGCTTTATCCAATTTAAATAGAGCCAAAACCTTTAAAAATTCTTCTTCTGGCAGAAGGTCTGGAGCTTTTTGGGACACAGCATCCACGTATTCTTTTACAAATACTTCTTCCACTTCTTTCTCCCACGATATGAGAAGTTCCTCTATCTCTTCCTCCTCGTCCTTCCCCTCTTTCTCTAAATAATTGAAATAGGCCGCATATGCGGCGTAGCTAAAGGACCTCAGCATTCCTGCTACGTCTTTCAAGGGTGAAATCTTTTCTCTTCTCACTTCTATAGGCTTCGTAGGTTCGCCCTCAAAATCTATTATCACATATCCTCTATCTGCCTTTAAAATCTGCTCGAGATGAAGGTCTCCATGGCACCTCATGTACTTGCCAAGAGACATGTGAGAAAATTCATCTAACTCTTCAAAAATAAAGCTTTTAAATCCCTTTATATCCTCGATCAAAAGCTTTGTAGTTTTATCAAAATGCTTCCCCTCCACAAAAGCTAAAAGCTTAGAGAAATTATCTTTTATGTTGCTTAAAATCTTATTCACATTTTCTTGACTTATATTTTCTTTTGTAAAGGAAAGCTTGGTATGCATTTCACCAATGATTTTAGCTATTTTTTTCACTTCTTCAATATAGTCCGAGAAATCTGTTTTTCTTTGATATATCATCTGCATCAAATACTGCTGTGTATATTGCCACATATCTCCCTGATTTTTTATATATTCTAATACCATTGCCACAGTATACTTTTCTCCTGTAGGAACTTCGTACAAAAAATAGCCTCTTATGTCTTGCACATTTTCAAAACCAGTTTTTTTAAGCTCAAAGGTCATCTCTAAATCCGGGTTTATCCCCTCCAGAAACTTTCTGTAGGTTTTAATTATCTCGTCTTTTCTCAAATACGTCAGACTGTTTGTGGATTTATCACTCAATCTTTCTACTTTATATATGTCTTCCTCTTTTAAAAGATATGACCTGAGTCTTGCACCAGATTTAAACTCTACCGAACCTTTATTTAACAAAATCTCGTTCAACCATTTTACATAGGGCAGGGAATCTATAGCATCATATATAAAATAAGTTCTACCTTCCAGCTTTACTTGGTCTATCAAATCCGCTTTTTTAATCTCTTTCGATATAAAAACTGGAAGGTAATAATAAGCTGTATAAGGGCTTTTGTCAACAGGATTTTTAAGTAGCAGTCCTAAAATAACTACCGCTAGCGTTTCGTCATTTTCTTCGTATATGATGAAATAGTCTCTTATAAAAACATTCAAAACTTCATAGGCTTTTTCTTGAAACCATCTAAATCTCTTTAAATTGTCCCCTTTTATACGTGATATAACTTTTTCCATTACACCACTTCTTTCCTCGCAGGTTGTAAAACATCTATTTTCAAAACTGACGCAGCCAACTCAGGTGCCACTGGATTTATATAAACTCCTGTACCAAGTTCAAACCCCGCCGCTATCGTTAGCCTTGGTGCAATCTCCAAGTGCCAGTGGTAATTCCTCAAATCTTCTGGAGGAAGAGTGTGAAGCACAATATTATAAGGAGGCATATCAAACTCCTTTTCATACTTTTCAATCAAAGGCTTTAAAATCTCTGCAAGTCCTGATAGGTGTTTTTCATCTAAATCTTCAAATTTTTCCTGATGAATTTTAGGAATTATCCATGATTCATAAGGATACTGGGAAGCATAAGGCGCTATAGCCAAAAAATATTCATTTTCACCTATCAACCTGACACCGGCCTCTTTTTCATACTGGACAATCTCGCAATAAGGACATTTTCTTTCCTTTTTTATATAATCCTGCGTCCCCTCAATCTCTTTGTTCACCAAATCAGGAACAAAAGGCGTTCCAATTATCTGCCAATGTCCATGCTCTAGTGAAGCTCCTCCTCTTGGGCCAAAATTTTTAAAAACTTGTATATACTTTATCTTTTTATCTTCCGCAATTGCCTTATATCTCTCGACTATAGCATGAAAAACCATCTTTATCTGCTCAACACTCAATCCCCCAAAGGTCACATCGTGATAGGGAGACTCCACGATAACCTCCGCCACTCCGTAGCCATATTCGGCTTTATAAAGGGCTGGTACTTCGATTTCTTTCTCTTCCCTGTTAAGCGCACCAAACTTGTTTGGGAACCCTCTTACAAGCCACTTTCCCTTTTTATCTTTTATCTCTATAAGGGCTGGTGGAGTCATGGCTTCATTACCTGGGCAGAAGGGACAATTTTTACTCCCCTTTTTTTCCTGATGAGCAATAACAAAATCATGAGGCCTTTTTGCCCTTTCTACAGCTATAATAACCATTTTCCCTGTAATTAAATCAAACCTTATTTCCGACATGGTTTTCTCCCCTATTCCAAACAATTTTATTATGCAATCGAATGCATAGCTTTTTAAAAATAAAAATGCTTTATATGAATTCAATGCAACCGAATGCATTCTATATTTTTATAATATACCTTGCTCTTAAAATTGTCAAATGAATTTTATACCTAAGAAATTCCGACCTATAAATAATAATTATTATCTTAAAAAAATTTTTTAAAAAACTATTGACAGAATCAAAAATTGATATTATAATAAAATTGTAATCAATACAAAAATGAATTTAGTTTAAAGAGGTGATAAAATGGAGATAAAGGAGTTGGTGTTAAAAACTTTAAAAGAATCTCCAGAGCCTTTAAAACCAAGAGACATAGCTTTAAAAGCTAATGTAGACAAAAAAGACGTTGACAAGGCTATAAAAGAATTAAAAAAGGAAAACCTAATAATATCTCCTAAAAGGTGCTATTACGCTGCCAGATAATTTAAAGAAAGAAGTAATGAAAATGACTTATAGAGTGGAGGAATTAAAAGAGTATTTAAAAAAGCATGGAATAAGGCCTTCTACAATAAGGATTAAAGTACTAAAGTATCTGTTAGAAAATAGAATTCATCCTACCGCAGATGACATTTATAAAAGCCTGATAAACGAAATTCCTACTCTCTCTAAAACGAGTGTTTATAACACTTTGGACTTGTTTCTAAAAAAAGGGCTTGTTAGCACTTTATCTTTTAAGGAAAAAGAGTTAAGATACGATATTAATACTCGATTTCACGGCCATTTTAAATGTGAAATTTGTGGAAAAGTTTATGACTTCCCTGTATCAGAAAAAATGTTAGAAGTGGATGAGTTAAAAGGGTTTTCAATTAAAAATGTTGACATAAATGTTTATGGCATCTGTAAAGAGTGTAATGAAAAAATAATAAAAAATTTTAAGGAGGAAGAGTAAAATGGAAGAGGTAAGAATGAAACTTTTAGGTGAAAAGTTCCCATCTATGGAGGTAATGACAACTCACGGAGTAAAGAGACTGCCTGAAGACTACGCAGGAAAATGGTTTGTGCTCTTCAGCCACCCAGCAGACTTCACACCAGTTTGCACAACAGAGTTTGTAGAATTTGCAAGAAAAGCTGAGGAATTCAAGCAATTAAACACTGAACTCATTGGGCTTTCAGTCGACCAGGTATTCTCTCACATCAAATGGGTAGAGTGGATAAAAGACAATACAGGAATACAGATACCTTTCCCTGTAATAGCTGATGAACTAGGAAAAGTATCCAATCAGTTAGGAATGATTCATCCCGGTAAAGGAACAAACACAGTTAGAGCCGTATTTATCGTAGATGACAAAGGCGTGATAAGGCTTATCATGTACTATCCACAGGAAGTAGGAAGAAATGTAGACGAGGTATTAAGAGCCTTAAAAGCACTTCAGGTAGCAGATCAGTACGGCGTTGCACTTCCTGAGAAGTGGCCAAACAACTACTTAATTAAAGACCATGTAATAGTGCCGCCTTCCACCGATGAAGCTTCTGCAAATGAGCGAAAAGAAAAGATAAAGACAAAAGAAATTGAGGCTTTTGACTGGTGGTTTGTACACAAACCTTTGAAATGAGGTCACCCATAAAATATCCCTTCTTTTCGACAAAGCGAAACGGGCTTGAAGATTTCAAGCCCGTTTCGCTTTGCCCTAGTTTGTTGAGAAAGTGCTTCTTATTTAAGTGGCATTTTGTGTTAATGCTCCGGAGTTGCAAAGCG
>NZ_JBNATX010000064.1:0-5383 GCF_049701115.1 Caldanaerobacter sp.
ATTAGTATTATAATTTTGAGATATAAAAACATTATCTAAGAAAGGAGGTAACAATTTGAATAAAAGCATAAAAATTGCTGAACTTTTACAAGAAAATGGCAGGTTTACAGAATATCAAATTGCTTCAATTCTAGGGATTAGCGAAGAAGAAGTAAAAAGTACAATAAAAGAATTAGATATACAGTGAACTGATTTATGAAGGGAAACATGTAAGCATAGCCTCACTTCCAGGGATGAAAGAAAGGACAATCCTCATAAACGGTTTTTCAAAAGCTTTTGCCATGACTGGATGGAGGTTAGGGTACATTGCGGCAGATCGCTCTAAACTTTGAACGGATTTTAAATTATGTTTTTACAATAAGAAAAAATTTCTTTAGCATACATTATTGCCTTTTCAGCTGTTTTAATATCTGGCATCCCTAAAGCTGTTGTGCCTGGCATGGCAGTAGGATATCTCGTTGGAATATAAAATTGGTTTAATACTTGGGCTTTAGATAGGAAGCTCTCAAAAGATTTATCATATTGTGTACAAAGATTTACAAGATCTATTAAATTATGAATTCGAGGAGGATTATGTTTTTGACTTACTAAAAATGCTTTTAAAGCTTTTTCTACAGCCTGATGGGAAAAGAAACAGACCATATTGTATTTACCTGCTTTAAACATGATTTCTGCTGAGTCAAGGTCATCCATAGCAAAATCAAGCCATTGTTTTGCTTCTTTCATAAATAACCTTTCCTTTCTTTAATATTTCTTCAACGTAAAACATACTTTCTTTCATTTCTTCTATTTCTTTTGGAGTATACACTATAATATCCGCGCCAATAGTAGGCTTAGCGACTTTAACAACTTCCTCTAATCTTTCGTAAAAAGACTTGTCAGTATCCTTTATAACTATTAAATCAATATCGCTCCATTCGTTTATTTGATTTGTCGCTAATGAACCGAATAATATTATTTTTTCAGGTTGATACTCTTTTATCAGCACTTCTACAATTCTTGCAAGTTCTTGATTTAATTGTTCTATTCTGCTCATAGAAAACACCTCAATTTGAAGGTTTTACCTTTTTATCCGTTATATCAAACTTTTTAATTTTTTATTTCCTCACTTTAATTTCTAGAAGATATGGTATAATAATAGACAGAAAAACACTTCGAGTGTTATGAATATGTGGAATGTGGGAATAGGTAGATGTGAGCTACCTATTCTTTTTTTATGCTTATTTATATATTCTAAGAGTTTTAAATTTCTATTTTAATTGCTTATAGATCTCAAAAATTCTTCTTCACAATTAATTATAGCATGCATATTATAACATTTCTATGCAAAATTTCTTAAAGTTTTCTGTTGTTTACTTCCCTCAGTTGAAACAAAACAGCCTGCGACCTTAAGCCTGTCCCTAAATTTTATCTTTCCAACATCTATTAATCCTATCTGGTACTATTTAATATACGCTGTAGATGAAAATACACATTAACGCGAATTTAACAATCCTTTAATACTCGCTTAACATTAAGATGATATATTTAAGATGTCGGACAGCTATAAAAGAGGGGAATGAAAATGCAAAAGCTTTTATATGTAAATATCGCAGAAGACATAAAGAAAAAAATAAAAGATGGATATTTAAATCCAGGGGATAAGCTTCCTTCTGAAATAGAACTTGCAAAAGAATACAGGGTAAGCCGTTCCACATTAAGAGAAGCTATAAAAATGCTTCAAAGAGAAGGCATACTAATATCTAAAAATGGTATTGGCACATACGTTTCAGAAAATGCCTCATTGATAATGGAAAATTTCCTAAACAATCTCATAAGCATAGGAGACCTTATCAAAAGCTTTGGTTTTGAGGATACGCAATCTCATATGAGAGTATATAAGGCTTCTCCTCAAATTGAGTGGAGAGAAAAATTAAACCTAAGAGAGAAAGAGGGAGTTACTATTATCGAGAGGTTAAGAGAAGCAAATGGATTAGGGATATCATATAGTTATCATATTTTTCCTGAGAGCATTGCAAAAGATTATTTTGATGAAAATTTCAAGGGTTCATTGATAAGGTATTTGAAAGAGGTCATGGAGATAGAAATAACCTATTCCCTGACAGAGATCTGTGCGGTGGAAGAGGCTGAAAATGAAAAAGTGATACATTATATTGGTAAGAAAATTCTTCTTTTCAAACAGCTTCACTTTGATAAAAAAGATACTCCTATATTTTACTCCCTTGATTACATGAACAACAATGTGCTCAAATTCTTCATAAGAAGAGAAAATAATTTTTCATCATAAAAAAGGAGGGCAAAGTTTGAGGATACCTTTTGTTACAGCTCATTCAGGCTGCATGGATACAAAGATGAACTCTATGGAATATCTTGTACAGGCTGTAAAATTAGGAGCAGACATAATAGAGGTTGATGTAAGTATCACTAAGGACAAAATACCTGTGCTCTACCACGATGAATACGTAGATATAAATGGGGAAAAGAAGAGGGTAAAAGATTTAAAATACGAAGAATTAAAACAAAATTTGAATGATTTACTATTATTAGAAGAAGCTTTTGATTATTTTTCGGCTGAAGAAGTTTTAATAAATGTAGACATAAAAGACTGTCAAGAATATGAGGTTATAATAAATGAAATAGCCAAAAAGCATATGTCAGAAAGGGTATTTATAACTGGTTGTGGAAGTGAGGTTGCTCAAAAAATAAAAAAAATTAATCCATTGATACAAGTTCTTTTAAACGTTGAAAAAGAAAAAACAAAAGATATCCAAAAAGTATGCAACATAGCTGTTAAAAGCTTGTGCTGTGGAGTAAATCTGGACTATAGAATGTCCAGTAAAGAATTTGTGGATTTTGCTCATAAAAGAGGTTTGATGGTATTTGTGTGGACTGTAGATGATATAAAAGCAATGCGTGAAATGATGAAAATGGATGTAGATTCAATTACAACTAACAGGGTAAAAGAGTTAAAAGAAATATTATTGGGGATGTGAAAAGAATGAAAAAAGCGTTACCTAATAATTAAATATATCTTTCTTTGAATAGTACTTATATGGACACCCTTTCCTGTGTACTGGATGCTGGTAAATTCTTTTAAAGACAGGGTGGAGATATTTTCAGAGATTCCAACTTTCATTCCTAAGAATTTCACATTAGAGAACTATAAAAAATTATTCATAGATTTAAAATTTGGCACTATAATTTTAAACAGCCTTAAAATAGCATTATTCTCTACTTCTGTAGTCATTATCTTGGCAGCTTTATCTTCTTATGCAATATCAAGGTTTAACTTTAAAGGGAAAAAAGTCTTAAACCTTTGGATCATACTCGTGAGAATATTCCCTCCTGTGGCTTTTGTAGTCCCCCTTTATCTAATCTTAAGGAATTTAAATCTCTTAAATACGCACCTTGGTCTGATACTTTTATACATTACTTTTAACCTTCCATTTGCGATCTGGATGCTGATAAATTTTATAAATGAAATACCAGTAGAGATTGAAGAAAGTGGAATGATAGATGGAGCAAGTCATTTGCAGATATTTTTGAGGCTCATAATTCCTCTTTTGCTTCCCGGTTTAGGAGCAACAGCAATCTTTACGTTTATAACCTCATGGAATGAATTTATGTTTGCGTTAATTTTTCTCCAGTCTCCAAAGCTTGTAACAGTTCCGGTGGCTCTTTCAGGACTTATAACCGAATACCTTGTACTATGGGGGCCTATGAGTGCTGGAGGAATAATCTCTTTAATACCTATACTTTTATTCGCTATCTTGATGCAGGATTACATTATAAAGGGTCTAACCCTTGGTTCTATCAAGGGTTGACATAAAGACATTTAAAGGAGGAGTAAAGGATGTTTAAGAAAAAGTCAAGTTTAGCTTTTCTTTTAGCTGGTTTGCTGGTTTTCTCCATTTTATTTGCCGGCTGTACCAGTTATTCACAACCTTCTTCTCAAACTCAGGAACAGAATCAAAATTCACCTTCAGCAAGCACAACCGAACAAAAAAAAACTTACCTCAGATTACACTTCACATAGCGGCAAGAGCAGGTAACATCTCAGATGCTTTATCAGAAATGGGCAAAAAGTATAAGGAAAAGACGGGTATAGATGTTCAAGTAGTTGGAATGCCTTATAATGAGCTCAAAGAAGCAATTGTTTTGGATATTAAAAACAAAGGTGGAGCTTATGACCTTGTAACACTTGACGACCCGTGGATGCCAGAATTTGGAGAAGGAAAACTTCTGACAAATCTTGATGCTTTCTTTCCCAACGGACTTGACAGCGATTTTGTAGAAAAAAGTATGGCATTGGGGAAACACCCTTATAAAACAGGCTCTTTATATGCGGTTCCAATGGTAGGCAATGTGCAACTTTTCTATTACAGACAAGATCTATTAAACAGATACAACTTTAACCCGCCAAAGACCTGGGATGATGTTGTAAAAATAGCTAAAACTATTACTGAAAAAGAAGTTCCGAATGTGTACGGATATGTCATAAGAGGACAGAGAGGTAACCATATAGTTTCAGATTTTCTGCCGCTCTTCTGGGCATACGGTGGAGAAGTTCTTGATGCGAACAATGTTCCCCACGTAAACAGTGAAGCTGGCATAAAAGCCATGGAAACATATCTTAAACTGAAAAAATACAGTCCTAAAGGTGTAGAGGCATTTGATACTGACCAAATCGCCAATGCACTAACTCAGGGCCAGGTAGCAATGACAATTGCATGGCCTGCTTGGGTATCAAAGGTTGACAATCCTGAGAGTTCAAAGGTAGTAGGGAAAATTAACTTTTCTGTTGTACCCGGTCAAGTTAAAGATTCTGCAGCTATGATTGGGAACTGGCTCTTAGGTATACCCTCCACTTCAAGCAATAAAGAGGAAGCAGTAAAATTTTTGAAGTGGGTAACAAGTAAAGAAGTGCAGAGAGAAATGGCGCTTAAATTTGGAGTACCTCCCACAAGAAAGAGTTTATACAGTGATAAAGAATTGGTAGATAAATATAGATATTACCCTGCTCAGCTTGATGCTCTTGAACATTCTGTTGCAAGGCCAAGGACTCCATATTGGAGCCAGATAGAGGATGTGTGGGGGCTTTACCTTTCGCAGATCGTAAGTGGACAAATAGGTATAAAAGAAGGCCTTGATAAGGCCAATAGTGAAATAGAAAAAATATTAAAATAACTGGGTAAGAGGTTCACCATAAGTTGGTGAGCCTCTGTAAAAAATTAAATGAGGTGACAATGTGAGAAAAGCTGAAAAATCAATATATTGGTTTTTATTGCCGTCCATCTTATTACTTCTTACATTTACATTCTATCCCACAATTTATGAAATTGCAACAAGCTTCTTTAAAATCGATTATATAAAAAACATAACA
>NZ_JBNATX010000065.1:0-4860 GCF_049701115.1 Caldanaerobacter sp.
TTAACGGTGAGGTCAGTTATAAAAATTTTTTACCTACAAAATCTTGACACAGACCAAGATGGAATTTACCATTGACAGCAATTTATAGGATGGGGTATAATATCAAATAAAATAATGAAAATGCGATGAACAGGAGAGTAGCAATAGCAGGTATACAGGG
The DNA here is from genome assembly GCF_049701115.1 of Caldanaerobacter sp. Classification (NCBI taxonomy): domain Bacteria; kingdom Bacillati; phylum Bacillota; class Clostridia; order Thermoanaerobacterales; family Thermoanaerobacteraceae; genus Caldanaerobacter; species Caldanaerobacter sp. The sequence continues at coordinate 161 of NZ_JBNATX010000065.1, forward strand.
AGAAGATACCGCGACTGAGAGTATCTTTATACTCATGCTATTGCGAAGGACACCTGGGAGCTGACTGGCCGACAATGTAGGCCAGATCCGTGAACCTGCGTTAAGGGAATGAGTACCAATCAGGGTGGCACCACGGGATTAACCTCTCGTCCCTGCGTTTTGCAGACGAGGGGTTTTTAAATGTAAGAAGATAAGAAGGAGTTGGTGAGATGCTTACAAAAGCTCCAAGAGGCACTAAGGATATTTTGCCTTCAGAATCTTATAAATGGCAATATGTAGAGAATTTGATGAGAGGAATATGTGAAGCTTACGGGTACAAGGAAATACGCACACCTGGGTTTGAGCATACGGAGCTTTTCTTAAGAGGGGTAGGGGAATCCACTGATATTGTCAGGAAAGAGATGTATACTTTTAATGATAGGTCTGGAAGAAGCATTACTCTAAAAGCAGAAGGGACCTCTCCTGCAGTTAGAGCTTTTATAGAGCATGGACTTTACGCGGAGACGCAGCCTACAAAGCTTTATTATATAACTCCTGTGTACAGGTATGAAAAGCCTCAAGCAGGAAGGTTAAGAGAACATCATCAGTTTGGGGTAGAAATATTTGGAGCAGAGAGTGCTTCTGCCGATGCTGAAGTCATAAGCATTGCCATGAGTCTATTGAAGAAGTTAGGACTTAATAATCTAGAGCTCAGGATAAACAGCGTAGGATGTCCTGTTTGTAGGAAAAATTATAATAAAGCTTTAAAAGAGTTTTTAGGGCAGCATTTAGATGAACTCTGCGATGACTGTAAGGTAAGGTATGAGGTAAATCCTATGAGGGTATTAGACTGTAAGGTAGAAAGTTGTAGAAGAGTAACTAAAGAGGCGCCTTTAATTACTGATTACCTGTGTGATGATTGCAGGAACCATTTTGAAGAGCTGAAGAAGTACCTTGATGCCTTGGGTTACGAATACACGGTAGACCCTAGAATAGTGAGAGGGCTTGACTATTACACAAAAACAGCTTTCGAGATAATATCGAAAGACATTGGTGCACAGGGTACAGTGTGTGGAGGAGGAAGGTATGACGGCTTAATAGAAGAAATTGGAGGGCCCTCAATGCCTGGGGTAGGTTTTGGTATGGGAATAGAAAGGCTTCTTCTGACTTTGGAGCAAAATGGAATTGAAATTCCTAAGCCAGAGGGGCCGGACCTTTTTATAGCTTACATTGGCGATGAAGCAAAGCTTTTTACTTTTACCCTCGCGAATAAACTCAGATTTAACGGTTTAAAGGTAGAGATAGATCATATGGAAAGAAGTTTAAAGGCGCAGATGAAATATGCCAACAAATTAAATGCTAAATATGCTATTGTGATAGGCGAAGAAGAACTCGAGAGCAAAAAAGTGAAATTGAAGAATATGGCTACAGGAGAAGAAAGAGAAATTTTAATTGATGAAATAGAAAAAGCGATAAAAAATTGAATGGAGGGAGTTTAATGGGAGAACAACTTGGCGGCCTTAAAAGAACCCATATGTGCGGAGAGATCACTGTTGAAGATGTGGGAAAGTCTGTCGTAGTGATGGGATGGGTCAACAGCAGGAGAGACCACGGAGGATTAGTTTTTATAGATTTGAGGGACAGAACAGGAATTGTGCAGGTAGTTTTCAATGAACAGGTTTCTAAAGAGGCTTTTGAAAAGGTGCAAAGCGTGAGAAATGAATATGTGTTAGCAGTGGAAGGGGAAGTAGTAAAAAGGCTTCCAGAGAATGTGAATCCAAAGATACCCACAGGAGAAATAGAAATTTATGCTAAAAATTTGAAGATTTTAAGCAAGTCTGATACGCCTCCTTTCCCGATAGAGGATAGAAGCAATGTATCTGAGGCGGTAAGGCTTAAGTATAGATATCTAGATCTGAGAAGACCTTCAATGCAGAGAAATTTAATCACCCGCTTTAAGCTTACGCAAGCCGTGAGAGAGTTTCTCAATGACAATGGCTTTATTGAAATAGAAACTCCTATGCTTATAAAGAGCACTCCTGAAGGTGCGAGAGATTACCTTGTGCCGAGCAGAATTTATCCTGGCAAGTTTTACGCCTTACCCCAATCTCCCCAAATATTTAAGCAGCTTTTGATGATTGCGGGATTTGATAGGTATTATCAAATTGCTAGGTGTTTAAGAGATGAAGATTTAAGAGCTGACAGGCAGCCGGAATTTACGCAGATAGATATTGAAATGTCCTTTGTAGAGGTTGAAGATGTCCTTGATATAAACGAGAAAATGATAAAGCATGTATTCAAAAGGGTTTTGGATGTAGACCTTGATATTCCTTTTAAAAAACTCACTTATCAGGAGGCAATGGAGAGATTTGGCACTGACAAGCCTGACTTGAGGTTTGGAATGGAGCTTAAAGATTTGTCTGACATACTAAAAGAGTCAGAGTTTAATGTGTTTAAAAATGCTTTAAAAAATGGCGGGTCAATAAGGGGTATAAATGTAAAAGGAGCTGCTTCAATGACAAGAAAGCAGCTGGATGAACTAGTAGAATTCGCCAAAAACTTTGGGGCAAAAGGTCTCTTGTGGATGCAAGTTTTGGAAGGGGAAGTGAAGTCGCCTGCTACGAAATTTTTAACTGAGGGGGAATTAACTAAAATTTTGGAAAGACTCGAAGCAGAAGTGGGAGATTTGCTCTTGATAGTTGCGGATAAAGATGATATAGTTTTTGACACACTGGGGCATTTGAGGATTGAAATGGCAAAAAGATTTAATCTCATTGATGAGAGTAAATACGAGTTTGTATGGGTTGTCGATTTCCCACTTTTAGAATATGACGAGGAAGAAAAAAGATACGTTGCAAAGCACCATCCATTTACATCACCTAGAGATGAAGATATAGACCTTTTAGAAAAAGAGCCTTTAAAAGTCAGAGCTAAAGCTTATGATATAGTGTTAAACGGTACAGAGATAGGCGGTGGAAGCATAAGGATACACGATACGGAGCTTCAGAAGAGGATGTTTAAAGTGTTAGGTTTTACCGAAGAAGAGGCTTGGAAGAAATTCGGATTTTTAATGGAGGCTTTCAAGTATGGTGCTCCTCCTCACGGAGGAATAGCGTATGGGCTTGACAGGCTTGCAATGATAATGACAGGGAGCGACACCATAAGGGATGTGATTGCATTTCCTAAAACTCAAAATGCTGTATGCCTGATGTCAGATGCTCCTTCGGAAGTTTCTGAAAAGCAGCTTAAGGAACTTCACATCAAGATAGACCTATAAACGTTTACCAGTTGAAAAATAAAGGGTTTTATGATATTATTTATATAGAACAATATAGACTGAATACAAACCCTGTGGTGTTCGTGTGACCCGGTGAAAGGTTGAGCCAACACCAAAAATAAGGGAGCCTGGACTTTGGCAGTGGATTGTAGGCCGCCTCGTCGCGGAAACATGAAGCTGCCAAGAGGGCACCCACTTTGTGAGGACGGGTTCAAAACCTACCGGTAGGCACGGCATCATGGGGTTTTTTGTTAATTAAAAAAATAACAAAAAGCTATTGACATATCTAAGAAAAACTTTTATACTATTCTTTGGATACCCCACTGGGGTTGGGAGGTATAGTATGTACGAAGAAAATAGAGAAGATTTGCTAAGACGGCTTAGAAAAATTGAAGGGCAAGTGAAGGGCATACAGAAGATGATAGAAAGCGATGCTTACTGTATCGATGTTTTGATACAGGTGGCTGCTGTTCGCTCTGCTATAAACAGTGTAGCGAAGATTCTTCTTAAGAGTTACGCTACAAGCTGCATAAAAGGTGCTGTGTGTGCCGAGAAGCAGGAAGACATGGTGGATGACTTAGTGGAGACTTTTATAAAGTTCATGAGGTAGTTTTAAAAAGCATCTTGCTTTTTAAAATACATAAAACAGGTGCTTTGTACAAAAATAAAAAATGAAATAAAAGTATAGGAGTGGTTTTATGGCAGAAGTGGTTATAACAAGCGAAAACTGGGAAGAAGAAGTTGTAAACTCAGATGTGCCAGTTTTAATTGACTTTTGGGCAGAGTGGTGTATGCCTTGTAAGTTAGTTGCTCCTATTATTGAAGAACTGGCAAAAGAATATGAAGGCAAAATCAAAGTAGGTAAAGTCAATGTAGATGAAGAAGATGAACTTGCAATGAAGTTCAGAATAATGAGCATACCTACAATTGGACTTTTCAAAAACGGCAAAATGGTAGGAAAACTAATAGGTGCAAGACCAAAAGCCGATTTTGTGAGGTTTATAGAGAAATATTTAAATGAAGATACCACTAAGAAGGAAGAATCTTTAGAGGTAGAAATAACATATGACAACTGGGAAGAAGAAGTTGTAAACTCAGATGTACCAGTTTTGATTGACTTTTGGGCAGAGTGGTGTGCTCCATGTAGGTTAGTTGCTCCTATAGTCGAGGAATTAGCTCATGAGTATAAGGGCAGACTAAAAGTGGGAAAGGTTAATGTGGATGAAGAACAAGAACTGGCGATGAAGTTCAGGATAATGAGCATACCTACTATCGGACTTTTCAAGAAAGGTAAGATGGTTGATAAGTTGATAGGTGCAAGACCGAAAGCTGATTTTGTCAGGTTCATAGAAAAGCACTTAAACAATTAAAAATCCTGCCTACGGCAGGATTTCAGACTGTTGACAAAATATCGGGAACCCGTTATGATGAGAAGGGTTCCTTG
>NZ_JBNATX010000066.1:0-3727 GCF_049701115.1 Caldanaerobacter sp.
AATTTGCAGCATTGATGATAAGAGCGCTGGGGATAGAAGAGAAGCCATACAAAGGGGAATTTGAGGATGTAAAAGAAGGGGCATGGTATGCAAATGCGATAGAAGCAGCATATCAAGCAGGGATAATGATAGGAGACGGCAAAAAGATGAGGCCGGATGACCCTATAACAAGAGAAGAGATGGCAGCAGTGATAATGAGAGTATACGCAAAACTGACAGGGTACAAAGAGGAGAACATAGGGAATACAGCATTTACAGACAATGACAAGATAAGCGAATGGGCGAGGGATGTGGTAGCGAACGCAGTAAAGCTTGGAATAGTGAGAGGATATGAGGATAATACTTTCAGAGCTAAGAATAATGCTACAAGAGCAGAAGCAGCTGCAGTGCTTTATAGAGTTTTAGAAAAATAGCAAATGTATTAATAAAATGGCGCCTGAAAGGCGCCATTTTATTCATTTTTCTTTTCATTTTCTACAACCCAAGTGCGGCAGAAGGTGCATATGGGTGAGACAGAGGGAAATCCGCATATTTCACAGTTTACCTTTGGAGGTCGGGCCTGGGTGCCCTCAAATAAATAAGCATACTTCGTGTAATTTTTATAAAAAGACCTTTTAATTCCTGGTGACTTTTCTTCTAGCATGTCCAATGCTTCTTGGTATCTATTGTATTTTGCTTCTCTTCCATAAGGGCATTTTGCTTCTACTGGTTTTATATTGTGAAGTTTAGCAAAAGCTATTATTTCATCCTCAGACTGGAATGCAAGGGGTTTTATTTTTTTAGCAAATCCGGGTTCTGCCGGCAGAGTAGGAACTCCCTTAGCTAAGTGGTGTAGGTCCCATCTCATGAGGTTTGCCAACAAAAGTTTTGCCATATCGTCTAGGGTATGGCCAGTTGCTAAAGCGTGAGCATTGACAGATAGTGCATATTCATTCATGAGGTGTCTTTTTGTAACACCGCATATAGCGCATATTCTATCTTGCCTTTTTGCTACTTCTGGAATACCTTTGCCATATTTTTTCTTTAGATCTACTACTTCAAGGGGAATATCATGTTCTTTACAGAAGTTTTCTACAACTTCTCTGGATCGAGGAGAGAAGTCGTTTTGAGTAATTCCAAGGTCTACAAAAAAACCGAGGACTTCATACCCCAGTCTTTTTAGGACATAGGCAGTCACGAGAGAATCTTTCCCTCCAGAAATTGCTACTACTACTCTTCCTTTTGGAGGGAGCATTTTATACTTTTCAATCGTTTTTGAAACCTGTCTTAAAAAGAATGCATCTAGATGTTCTTCACAGAAAGCAGAGTTATGGGCAGGGAATTTAACTATAGCGGGTTTCCCGCACACTGTGCACTTCAATTTAAAAAACCTCCTTTCTGTTATTTATTTTATAGGGATTTTGTTAAAATACTATGCAATAAACCATTATAAAAAATTTTCAAAGAAATTGCAAAATCAACATCAAAAATAGTATTATAATCATATAAGGCAGTTTAGAGGTGAAAAACTTTGAGGGAAATAAAAGTTAGTCAAATCGTGGAAGTTGTCAAAAAGCTGTGTATTGAAGCGAATTATAATTTACCGGATGATATATTAAAAGGGCTCAAAATCCGGAAGAAGGAGGAAAAAAGTCCTTTAGGTCAAAAAATTCTTGAAGATATAATTTTAAATGCTGAAATAGCTATGCAAGAGAAAATGGCTATATGCCAGGATACAGGAATGGCCGTAGTTTTTGTAGAGATAGGACAAGAAGTATGCGTTGTGGGTGGCGATCTGGAAGAAGCTATTAATGAAGGAGTGAGATTGGGTTATAAGGAGGGTTATTTAAGGAAGTCTGTTGTGAAAAGCCCTGTAGAAAGGATTAACACGAGTGATAATACTCCCGCTATAATACATTATCGGATTGTTCAAGGGGATAGGCTTGTTATAACTGTAATGCCCAAAGGTGCTGGAAGTGAAAATATGAGTGCTTTGAAGATGTTAAAGCCTTCAGATGGTTTAGAAGGGGTAAAAAGATTTGTGATAGAAACCATAGAGAAAGCTGGTCCTAATGCATGTCCTCCTATCATTGTGGGGATTGGTCTTGGAGGAGATTTTGAATATGCAGCCTATCTGGCTAAAAAAGCACTGTTGAGGAAAGTCGGCGAAAGGCATCAGAATATTTTAATTGCTAGGTTGGAAGAAGAGCTTTTAAATGAAATAAACTCTTTAGGTATTGGGCCAATGGGCCTTGGAGGGACTACTACTGCCCTAGATGTTCACATAGAAGTATATCCTACTCACATTGCTTCTTTACCCGTTGCAGTGAATTTAGGTTGTCATGCTACAAGACATGCTACTTTTGTATTATAATTTTATTTATAGGTGGGAGAAGTTATGTTCATAAGATTGCATACACCTTTAAAAGAAGAAACAACAGTACAATTAAAAGCTGGGGATTTGATTTTGTTATCAGGAGACATATACACTGCGAGAGATGAGGCTCATAAAAGAATGGTTGAAGCGATAGATAAAGGTGAGATACTTCCTTTTGAAATTAAAGATTCTATAATTTATTATGTTGGACCTTGTCCTCCTAGACCAGGACAAGCTATTGGAAGTTGTGGACCTACTACAAGTGGGAGAATGGACAAATATACTCCTAAATTGATTGAATTGGGATTAAAAGGGATGATTGGAAAGGGTTTGAGGTCGGAAGAAGTTGTGGAAGCCATGAAAAAACATAAAGTGGTTTATTTTACTGCTGTAGGAGGAGTTGGTGCTTTACTTGCCCAAAGAGTCAAAAGAGCAGAAATAATAGCATATGAAGACTTGGGACCAGAGGCTATTTATAAGCTTACTGTTGAGGATTTTCCATTGATTGTCGCTATAGATTGTTATGGAAATAATCTTTATGAAATTGAAAGGGAGAAATATCGAAAAAGGTGATAAATTATGGCGCTTTTACCTTTAAAAGAATTATACCTTGCTTGCTTGCATTGTACGAAGTGTGATTTATATAAGACAAAAACTAATATGGTGTTTGGAGAAGGGAATTTAAGAGCAAAGGTGATGTTTGTCGGCGAAGGACCAGGGCGAGATGAGGATTTACAGGGCAGACCTTTTGTAGGAAGAGCTGGCCAACTTCTTAATAAAATGCTTGAAGATGTTGGAATACGTAGAGATGAGGTGTACATTACTAATGTTGTGAAGTGCAGGCCCCCTAACAACCGAGTTCCATTGCAAAGTGAAATTGATGCATGTCTGCCTTATCTGAGAAATCAGGTAGCTATAATAGCACCTAAAATCATTGTATGTCTTGGAGCTACAGCTGCTAAAGCCATAATAGATAAAGATTTTAAAATAACTACCATGAGGGGACGCTGGTTTGAGAGAAAAGGAGTTAAAATAATTGCTACATATCACCCGGCTGCTATTTTAAGAGACCCTGAAAAGTTGGGGCCGGCAATGGAAGATTTCAAAAAGATCAAAGAAGAACTAAATAAATTGGAGTAATTTAAAGGATTCTGAAGTATAAAAGAGAATGAAGTATATAAGGCAGGAGAAATAAGCCTATACGACCTTTTATAGAGATTGAATCGGAATTAAAAAGATGATATATTAATAAACGTCGCTTTTTTGCGCTGACAGAAATGAGGGGTTGACAGAGAAGAATAAATCTGCTAAACTAAAGAAGTTGCGCAAAAAGCTTTATAGAGGGACCTTGAAAAGTGGACAGCGAGGCAG
>NZ_JBNATX010000067.1:0-3061 GCF_049701115.1 Caldanaerobacter sp.
TTAACGGTGAGGTCAGTTATAAAAATTTTTTACCTACAAAATCTTGACACAGACTGATTATTTAATGAAAGTTGGATTTCGAGAAATTTTGTGATATAATTACTTTAACCTATTCTATTCTAAAAATTAAATACTCAAGTGCTAGGGGAGCCAGAAATGGCTGAGAGGGGATTCGTTCCCGACCCTTAGAACCTGACCAGGGTAATGCCTGCGAAGGGAAGCACGTTTTACGAAATTTGTAAAAAGTGCTCACCTTTTCAGGTGGGCATATTTTATTATTTAATTTAAAGGAGGTTTTGGTATGACTCAATTAGAATATGCTTTATCGGGCATTATTACAAAAGAGATGAAAATAGTTGCAGACTATGAAGATGTGTCTGAAGAATTTGTCCTAGAAGGGGTCAAAAAATGTGAAATAGTAATACCAGCAAATGTTAACCACATAAATCTCGTTCCCAAGGGTATAGGAAAAGGATTGTCAACAAAAGTAAATGCTAACATTGGAACTTCCGATGCCTTTCCTGAAATTAGAAAAGAAATTGAAAAGTTGAAAGTAGCTATAGATGCTGGAGCAGATGCAGTAATGGATTTAAGCACTGGTGGCGATGTTAACAAGTCACGCCGAGAAATAATCAAAAACTCATCTGTACCTGTTGGTACAGTGCCTATGTATCAAGCAGCAGTAGAATCTATATCAAGATACGGCAGCATTGTAGCAATGCCTGAGGAATTTATTTTTAAAGTGATAGAAGAACAAGCAAAAGATGGAGTTGATTTCATCACTGTCCACTGCGGTCTTACTTTAGAATCCCTTAAAAGACTTAAAGACAACAAACGAATTATGAATGTAGTAAGTAGAGGAGGAGCTTTTACAATAGCCTGGATGCTTCATAATGAAAAAGAGAACCCCCTTTATCAATATTTTGATAGGCTTTTAGACATAGCAAAAAAATATGATGTAACGCTGAGTCTTGGGGATGGGCTTCGACCAGGATGTCTTGAAGATGCAACCGATGCAGCTCAAATTCAAGAGCTGATAATTTTAGGCGAACTTGTTAAAAAGGCTAGAGAAGCAGGAGTTCAAGTAATGGTAGAAGGACCTGGTCATGTTCCCATTGATCAAATCGAAGCCAATGTAAAACTACAGAAAAGTCTTTGTTACAATGCTCCTTTTTATGTGCTAGGGCCGGTAGTAACAGATATTGCTCCGGGCTACGATCACATCACTGCTGCAATAGGAGGAGCGATTGCTGCTTTTGCAGGAGCAGATTTTCTGTGTTATGTCACCCCTGCAGAACATCTTGGACTTCCTGACATACAAGATGTCAAAGAAGGTGTCATTGCTGCTAAAATTGCTGCACATGCTGCGGATATAGCAAAAGGTATAAAAAAGGCCAGAGAAAAAGATTTAGCTATGGCAAAAGCTAGGACAAATTTAGACTGGAATGAACAAATACGACTTTCAATTGACCCTGAAAAAGCCGAAAAATACCGTGTAACTAAGAATAAGCCTAATGTGGAGACCTGCAGTATGTGTGGTGAATTCTGTGCCATGAAGATGGTGAGTGAATATTTAGGAACTCCTACTACAACTTGCTAGGAAGCTATTTGTAGTTGAAATTACTCATATAATCATGTTAAAATTAATTACAGTGAGCAACAAAATGCTCACCTGGGTCGCGGTAACCCCAGTTAACAAAACAAGGGAGGTAATTTTGTGTCCAAAAAAAGAATAAAAGATTTAGCTGAAATCGCTCTTGTTGCAGCGATTTATTTTGTACTCACAATTATATTTTCTTCCATTTCGTTTTTACCCGTTCAATTTCGAGTCGGGGAAATTACGAAATCCATTGTAGTATTCAATAAAAAATATGCTATTTCCATGATGATAGGAAATTTTTTTGCAAATTTGTTTAGCCCATTTGCTGGTGCAATGGAATTAATTTTTATGCCTCTTTCGAACTTAATAGGCTGTACAATTGGATACTACATTGGAAGACTTACTCACAAAGCGATAGGAGCTATATTCATAGCCCTTTGGATTGCAGCATCAGTTGCAATTACTTTAAAAGTTTCTGCAGGCATACCATTTATTCCGACTTTCTTAAGCGTGGGAGTAGCGGAAACTGTACTTTTGGTAACTGGATATTTTTTGCTTTTTACAATTGAAAAGAGAGGAGTTGTGAAATTTGACAGATAAATACAAAGAGAGAAGATTTGACATTTACGGTTACGAAAAAATTGACAAAGAAGTTCTAGAATCTATTGAATATGAATATCCTGAAAAAAATACTATCGTGGAGTATATTACCGATGAATTTTCTTCTGTTTGCCCTTGGACAGGATTACCTGACAATGCAAAACTTACTATAAGGTATATACCCCACAAAAAACTTGTAGAACTTAAATCCTTAAAATATTACCTTACATCTTATAGGAATGTAGGTATATTGCAAGAACATGCAATAAACAGAATTTTAGATGATTTGGTGGAACTCCTGCAGCCAAAATTTATGGAAATAATAGGCGAATTTCAAGAAAGAGGAGGAATAGCCACGAGAATTGTGGCAAAGTATGAAAAAGAGGAGTATTAAACTTAAAAGGCTGCCTAAAATTTTGCAGGCAGCTTTTTTATTCATTTTAGTTTTTCTTCAAAATGAGTTTACAGAGAACGATGAGGAAGCATTCAAATACTTGAGAAGCGCTATACGGATTTGTTGATAAGTAGGGTAGTTTAATCCTAGAAATTCGATGAACTTCTCAATGTGATAGCGATGATCTTTCAAAGTGCGAGGTGAAAGGCTATCAGCTTCTTTTACGAGAAGAACTTCTTCAAGGAGCGCTTTCATGTCAATAACTGTCTTTGCAGTTATAGATGAGATGTTTCGGATTTTAGACATAACAAAATGACCCTCCTTTATACCCCTCCGTGGTGCACCACCTTCTTTCTCAGGGCCCACGGATTTTTTGAATTTTAAGGTAGGGTCATCGCTTGCAAATATTGAATTTACAATAATGGCAGGGGAGACAGGACTTGAACCCGCAGCCCACGGTTTTGGAG
>NZ_JBNATX010000068.1:0-2828 GCF_049701115.1 Caldanaerobacter sp.
AAATACTTCATTTGTTTTCTCCTCCTTCCACAAAACTTTTGAATATCTCTTCAAACGGTTCTCCTAAATTGTCTATCTCAACCGGTATTACAGAAAATTTCCTAAAAATATCAAAGACATCGTATATGAGTTCTGGCCTTTCAAATGTAAGCTCCAATATATCTGTATCTATATTCCCTTCATAAAAACTTATTTCAACACCTCTTATACTTTTTAATTCTTCCAAATATTGGCTTTCTTCATTTTTTCTCAAAGTAAATCTATATTTAGCATAAGAAATTTTATGTCTGAGCTCTGAGGCAGTCCCCTCTGCTACTACTTTCCCTTTATTGATTATCAGAATCCTATCAGACACTTTCTCAATAAATCTCAAATCATGGGAAGAAATGATAAGGGTAGATATTTCTTTTAATTCTTTTACCAGCTTCTCTACTTCAAATCGCGTTATAATATCAAGCCCGAGGAGGAGTTCATCGAGTATTAAAAGTTTTGGCTTTGTAGCAAGTGCACATATGATAGCAGCTTTCTGCTGCATCCCTCTTGAAAGCTTTCCAACCTCTTCTTCCAGTTTGTCCTGTATCATCAGCCTTTCTGCCCACATTTCCATGTCATCTTTTACTTCTCTTGCAGATTTTCCTCTCAAATTTGCAAAGTAATAAACGTTTTCTCTGATGGTCATATGCCAGTATAGATTTCTTGAACCTTCAAGTAATGTCCCTATTTCTTTCATTACCTCTTTTTGAGCTTTAGGCATATCTTTCCCAAATATTTGTATACTGCCTTTGTCGGGGGAGACAAGGTTTAAAAGCATTTTCACAGTCGTTGTCTTCCCTGCTCCGTTTGGACCTAAAAGTGCAAAAATCTCATTTTCTCTTACAGCAAAAGATACTCCATCCACCGCTTTTACTGCCCTCTTGCCCGCCCCAAAAGTCTTTTCCAAATTTTCTGCCTTAAGGACTATTTTGTCCTCCATTTTCATAATCACCTCTCTAAATCTTCATACTCTTTTCAAAATTTCACTTGAACATGGCCGGTAAAAAATCCTGTTGAAAATATTAGAATCAATAAAAACATCAAAGTAATTGTAGAAATTGACAGTTTCTTACCCAACAGTATCACACCTTTTTTCCTTATTTAATACCCTTTTCCTCATTTTCTAACGATTTAATTAATTGCCGTATTTTTTGTTTTAGCTCTTCATCTTTTTCAAATGGGTTTTTAGGCATCATTTTTATTTCTATATCCGGTATAGTCCCTGTTTCAAAATATGAAGTACCATCCTGATTTATAAGCATTTCTCCATCAAATCTCACGATTAACCCGCTATTAGGCAGGCGCAGGAGACTTGTGGTAAGCCATCCCCCATCTCCTTTTCTGGTTCTTTCACCTATTACTGTAGCAAAGCCTGTTTCTTTACAAAACTCTGCAAATATACTTGCTCCTGAATAAGTAGAACTACTAACTACTAAAAATATTTTTCCTTTAAAATCTATCGGCTCTATATTTTCAAAAAATTCCTCGTAATTTTTTACTGCATTTTCAGTAACATAGTATGCGAAACTCTTTTTTATTTCTTCTGGAAGTAAATCATACACGGGAAGCTTGTCTATCGTATTATTTCTCAAATCTGGTATGCGATTACTAAGCAGTTTAACAACATACCCCCCGCCTCTTATGAGATAAGTTTTCTTCACTGACAAGTTTTCCACCTCTTTTAACTTATTCCTCAAAGGTGCTACTATAGCTTCCAGCCAATATTTAGTACTGCCTCCTCCATTATCACTAACATCTATAACTAAATAGGGGTAATCTTTTATACCTTTCAAAAAATCATATATCTTCTCTTTTTCTTTTTTGTACTCTTCTTCTCCTTTATGCCTATCAATTAAAAAAGAATAGACTTTTAAATAAGTAATTTTTTCAGGCTTTATAATATCTGTTTCAATATTTTCCCTCTTCCTTGTTTGTAAAAAGGGGTCCTCTACCTCACCTTTTTTATAAACCTTCTTAAAAATTTCCTCCCACATCTTATAATGACCTTCCGATTTTCTAAACATATCTTTATAGACCCCATCCCCAAATATTCCTAAAAAATATTTGTAATGCCCTGGACTTAGGACATAAGTATGTCCGTCATGCAATTTAAGTAAAATATTAGTCAAAGTATAGTAGAATCCCAAATTATCTTTCGTTTTTCTTATTTTTTCTTTAAATTCCTCCTTATGCTCTAACCAGTCATAGCCATACATCTTTTTTACTTCATAAAAATGCGCATAATTGTCTTTTAAAATGTCGTACATATATTCAAAGTCTTCTATTTTTTGCTTTTCTGTTAATTCCTTTGGTTGCCATAAATTAAGCTGTGTATTCAAAAAAATATGTGTACCAAGGAATATGATTGCTAAAAATACCAAAGTAATCATTAAAATGGGTAACTTTTTTCTCAAGAATATATCCATCCTTTCACTTATAATTTTTAGCTGAGCACATCTTAAAACTTTTTTATTTGTATTTACATCAAAGTTCTAAGATGTGCCTTCAGCCTGCCTGAAATCTATTTTTGCCTTGCATCTTTTTACTTATCTACAACTACTGAATGCCAATCTATTATATCCCTTTCTCCCATTGGTCCTATACTTTCGACACTTCCCATCACACTAAGACACCATGAATGCAGTAAAAGAGTAACTATGGAAAAAATAACTAACAAGTTCCTCCTCATGCCTCTCCCGCCTTCCTTTACTTTTTCTTCTCTTACCTATATAATATATGGTAAGTTAAACAATTTCAACCCGAATTGATTCTGGGTGGTGTGTAAAAAAATGGAT